>NZ_JBEXSD010000022.1:0-76484 GCF_040613495.1 Nocardioides sp. NPDC006273
CCTGCCGGACCATCCCAACGGCATGGTGTTCACCGCCTACGACGCCTCAGGCCAGGTACGCCGCGAGCGGACCTACTACTCCGTCGGCTCCTGGCAGCACACGACGTCATTTCTGGATGCTGCAGAGCCACTCGATCGGCTCGAAGCCCATGGCCTCGTTGACCGAGATCATGTGCTCGTTGACCTCGGCGTTGTAGGTCGTCAGGGTCGGCACTTCGGGACGCTCGGACTGGAGCAGCCTGAGGTTGGCGACCTTCACCGCCAGCCCGAGCCGGTGGCCCCGGTGAGCCTTCTCGACCAGGGTGCCCCACTGATAGCTCTTGCCGTCCATGCTCGAGTAGCCGATCACCGTATAGGCCACCACCCGGCCCGCGGCGTCCAGCGCCACCGAGTGGTAGAGGGTCCGCTTCTGAGCCTCGACCAGCTCCTCCATCTCGCGCACCTTCGCCACTTCCGGTTCGGGCGCCTCGATGTCCAGGTCGCCGGTCGGCGCCTCGGTCTCCAGGCTGGCGTCGAGCACCGCCCAGCTCTCGACGATGTCGTCGGGCACCCGGCCGACCCAGGACCGCAGCGTGTAGGAACCGTGCCGTTCGGCGGCCTGCGCCGCCAGCCGGTCGAGGACGTCGCCCGGCACCGGGAGCCGCAGCAGGCGGCGTACCTCGACCAGCGCGGCCGCATAGCCCCGGGCGAGCCCGAACTCCCGCCCCGGCGAGCCCTCACCGCCCGACCCGAGCGACCAGGGCCACCAGACCTCACCCGTCAGCGACGTACGCCCCTGGGCCCGCGCAGCCGCCTCGACATGGCCAAGCAGGCTGGTGCCATGGCCCCGCCGGCGGTGGGCCGGCAGCACCGCCACCACGAGGGTCGCCCGGTGGAGGTTGTCCAGCAGCGGCATGGCCATCCAGGCGGCGGCGACCGCCTCCCCACCGACACGGCCGACGTACGCCCTCCGGTCGGTCTTCGCGGTTTCCTGCTGCAGCTCGACGCGCAGCTCCTCACGTGCCCACAGGTCCGCGTCGGGGCCGCGCACGTCCAGCCACGACTGCGTCATCACGTCGTACCACGTGTCGAAGACGTCCCCGTCGAACGGATCCACCCGCTCGATCACCAGCTCGCTCATCGTGACCTCTCCACTCTCGTCTCGTCCCAGACCGGCTCCGGGGACTCGTAGACGTCTCCGTCCGCGCCGTAGACCAGGAACCGGTCGAACCCACGGGCGAACCAGCGGTCGTGGGTGACGGCGACGACCGTGCCGTCGAACGACTCCAGCCCGGCCTCGAGAGCCTCGGCCGACTGGACGTCCAGGTTGTCTGTCGGCTCGTCGAGCAGCAGCAGGGTGGCGCCGCTCAGCTCGAGCAGGAGGATCTGGAAACGCGCCTGCTGCCCGCCCGAGAGCGATTCGAAGGCCTGCTCCGAGGCGTGGGCGAGCTCGTAGCGGTCGAGCACCCGCGAGGCCGCCTCGCGCCCCATCCCCGCGCGCCCGCGCCCGTCGGGCGTGACCTCACCGCGATGGAGGATGTCGAGCAATGTACGCCCCACCAGCTCCGGATGGGCGTGGGTCTGCACGAACCAGCCCGGCCGCACACGGGCGCCGAGCTTGGCCTTCCCACGGTGGCGGACCGGCTCGATGGGGGTGTCCTCGACCGGGCGGTGCTCCACGTCCGGGTCGGTGCCGCCGCGGGCGAGCAGCCGCAGGAAGTGGGACTTGCCCGAGCCGTTGGAGCCCAGCACAGCAACCCTCTCGCCGTACCAGACCTCCAGGTCGAACGGCTTCATCAGTCCGCTGAGCTCGAGCGCCTCGCAGACCACCGCCCGCTTGCCGGTGCGGCCGCCGCGCAGCCGCATCTGCACCGCCTGCTCTCGTGGCTGCTCGACGGGCGGGCCGGCCTCCTCGAACTTCCGGAGCCGGGTCTGGGCCGCTCGGTATTGGCTGGACATCCCGTCGTTGTACTCCGACTTGACCTTCAGCCGCAGGACCAGCGCCTTGATCTTGGCGTGCTCCTCGTCCCAGCGACGGCGCTGCTCCTCGAACCGCAGGAACCGGTCCTTGCGGGCCTCGTGGTAGGAGGCGAACCCACCAGGGTGCGTCCACGTGCTGTTGCCGGCGCCGGACGCGCCGAGCTCGACCGTGACCACCCTGGTCGCGGTGTTGTCCAGCAGCTCACGGTCGTGACTGATGTAGAGGATCGTCTTCGGAGACTCCCGGATGCGCTGCTCCAGCCAGATCTTGCCGGGCACGTCGAGGAAGTTGTCCGGCTCGTCGAGGAGCAACACCTCGTCGGGGCCGCGAAGCAGATACTCGAGCACCAGCCGCTTCTGCTCGCCGCCGGACAGGGTGTCCAGGGAGCGGTAGCGCGCGCGGTCATAGGGGACGCCGAGCCCGGCCATGGTGCACACGTCCCAGACGACCTCGAGGTCGTAGCCGCCGGCGTCGGCATACTCGGCCAGCGCGGTCGCGTACCGCATCTGCAGCCGTTCCTCCTCCGAGGACATCAGCTCCAGCTCGCACGCCTCCACGGCCGCCGCCGCCTCGCGCACCCGGAGAGGCGCCACGGAGAGCAGCAGCTCACCGACGGTCGAGGAGTCCTTGCCCACCATCTGCCGCATCACGCCGAGACCGCCTGAGCGCACCACAGACCCGGCCGTCGGGGTCAGCTCCCCGGTGACGATCCGCAGCAGCGTGGTCTTTCCGGCGCCGTTGGCACCTACCAACGCCACCTTCGCGCCCTCCCCCACCCGGAAGGAGACGTCGTCCAGCAGCACTCGCCCATCAGGCAGCTGGAACCGCACTCCAGCAACATCCACATGTCCCACAACCGTCCAGTCTGGCATCCGTGTCGAATGGTTATTCCGGCCCGGTTGGGTCGAACGGTCCCATCAGTAGAACGTGATGCTCGACACATTTCAGCGAATACCGATATGACTTACGCCATGCCTCCGCTCGACAGCCAGATCGCCGACCTGCTCACGCTCTTCGCAAAGGGCGAGCCCCTGGAGTCGTACGACCCGCCGACGGCACGAGCGCTCTTTCACGCACTGAGCGAGGGCGTTCCACTTCCACCCGTCGCCTCGGTCGAGAGCTCGGTGATCCCAGGTCCGGCCGGCGACCTGGACGTACGCATCTATCGACCGACCACCGAGGGACCGCTGCCGACGATCGTGATGTTCCACGGCGGCGGCTGGGTCGTCGGCGACCTCGACACCCACGAGGACCAGGCCCGCAACCTCGCCTCCATCTGCGACGCCGTGGTCGTCTCCGTCGACTACCGCCTCGCTCCTGAGCATCCCTTCCCCGCGGCCTACGACGATGCGCTGGCGGCCGCCCGCTGGGTCAGCGACAACGTGACGACGCTCGGGGGTGACGGCCGGGTGGCCGTCGCCGGCGACAGCGCCGGCGGCAACCTGTCGGCCGTGGTCGCCCAGGTCTTCCAAGCCGAGGGGCGCGAGCTCGCCGGCCAGCTGCTGATCTACCCGGCGACCGACATGACCAGCGGCTACCCCTCCTACGCGGAGAACGGCCACGGCTACTTCCTCGAGCTGCCGACGATGAAGTGGTTCTCCGACAACTATGTCGGCCGCGTCGGCCGCGCCGACCGCGCCGACCCGCGGATCAGCCCGATCAAGGGCAACCTGGAGGGTCTGGCACCGGCGGTCGTGGTGACCGCTGAGTTCGACCCGCTGCGCGATGAGGGCATCGCGTACGCCAAAGCCCTGGAGAGCTCAGGGGTGCCCACCACCTACATGCACTGCGACGGTCTCATCCACGGCTTCTTCGCGATGGGCCAGCATTCGCAGACGGCACAGCTCGCGATCGAGGAGACCTGCGCGCTGTTCCGGGCCGTGCTCCACGGGTGATTTCGATGGGTGATCAGGGATCGTCGGGGGTCTCGACAAGCTCGACCACCGGGAACCAGGGGTATTCCTGATGACCGTGCCCTGACGATGGGCCAGACTGGGCCGCATGCAGATTGCTGCCCAGGTACGTTCCTCTCTACGGGCTATGACGCGACCACTGACCGAGCGGGTCCGCAAGCTTGCCCTGCAGGTCGCGATGCGGGGCAAGGAGTCGCCGATCCCCGACATCACCACGCTGCGCAAGATCCCCGAGCATCTGACCTTCCCGTTGCTCCGTGACGGCGTCGACCCGGTGCCGATGCTCGCCGAGAGCCGCGAGCAGGCGCCGGTCACCAAGCTCGGCTCGGTGCTCGGGCTCGACATCGTGCTGGTCACCGGCCATGCCGAGTCCAAGCACGTCCTGGCCGACAAGACCGCCTACTCCAACGACATGCGCCACCTGCTCGGCACCCGCAAACGCACCGACGCCGAGAGCATCGGTGGCCTCGGCATGACCGACCCGCCCGACCACACCAAGCTTCGCGGGCTGTTGACGCCGGAGTTCACCATGCGGCGCCTGGGTCGACTCACCGAGATGATCGACCGGATCGTCACCGACGCCCTCGACGACATGGAGGCCCACGGTCCCGAGGTCGACCTGGTCCAGCACTTCGGCTTCGAGATCCCGTTCCGGGTGATCTGCGAGCTGCTGGGCATGCCCGAGGACGTACGCGAGGAGTTCCACAAGCTCGGCATGGCCCGGTTCGACCTGTCGGAAGGCAGCGCCGGGTCCTTCGGTGCCGCCACCGAGACCAGGACGTTCCTCATCGAGCAGGTCCGCCAGCAGCGCGCGAACCCCGGCGAGGGCATGATCGGCGAGATCATCCGCAACAAGGGCTCGGAGTACGACGACGTCGAGCTCGGCGGGCTCGCCGACGGCGTCTTCCTCGGGGGTTACGAGACCTCCGCCTCGATGCTGTCCATGGGCGCCTACGTCTTGATGCGGAACCCCGAGGCGTACGAGATCCTGCGCTCGGGCGAGCGGGCCGGGGTCGACAAGGTCGTCGAGGAGCTGCTCCGCTACCTGTGCCCGGTGCAGCTCGCCTTCCCGAGGTTCGCCCGCGAGGACCACGACCTCTTCGGCCTGCCGGTCAAGAAGGGCGCCGTGGTCCTGGTCAGCCTGACCGGCGCCAACCGCGACCCTGCGGTGGTTCCGAAGCCGGAGCAGTTCGACCTCCGCAACGCCGACACGATGCACTTCGCCTTCGGCCACGGCATGCACCGCTGCGTCGGCGCCGAGCTGGCCCGCATGGAGCTGCGCGCCGCCCTCACCGGCCTCGCCCGCCGCTTCCCCGACCTGGCCATGGCCACCGACGACCCCGGCGACCTCGGCTGGCGCGACCTCTCGGTCGTCTACAGCCTCGACCGCCTCCCGGTCCGGCTCGCCAAGGACCCGGTCCCCGCTTGATCAGTCGGTGCTGAGTGCGTACACCACGCACAACAGCACGAAGGTGTATGCGCCGATGTAGACGTTTCGAGCGGCAGGGTGGTGCACCATCGGCGTCGTCGCGACGGCAGCCCCAAGGCCCGGGGCGAAGAGGGCGATGGACCAGCCGAGCGGCGGGCTGACGGCGTAGGTGATGAACCCGAGGACTATTCCTCCCAGCGTCACCAGACCACTCACACCGGGCAACCCGGACACCCATGACAGCACGAGACCGCTCGCCGCCCCGACCATCACGAACGCGACGATGGCCCACCCCAGAGCGTCAAGTCCGTCCCCGCGCTGGTTGTTGAGCGCCCATAGCAACAACGACCATCCTGCGGCCGCTGCCGTGATGGCCGCGCTGATCCACGCAGCGTACGAACGCAGAATTTCGCCGTACCAGGTGGGTTCCGATTCGCTCACGCCCCGAGCATCCCGGGTCGGCGGATCCGTGCCTATCCGTACGGGTACTCAAACCCGCCGAGTCGGCGCGTCATGACGGGCCGACTCGACGGGAATCTTAGTCAGGGCGGGCCGGGTCGGCGGGGTCAGGCGCGTGCGGTCTCAAGGACGCGGAAGCCCTTGGCGCTGCCAATACGGGTGGTGGGGAAACCCTGCTCGGTGATCCAGCGCTGCAGCGAGTCCCCGCCGAGGTTCTTGCCGACGACCATGACCGCCCGGCCGCCCGGGGCGAGCCGCGGAAGCCAGGTCAGGAGGAGCTCGTGGAGGGCCTGCTTGCCGATCCGGATCGGTGGGTTGCTCCAGATCTCGTCGTACGTCACCTCGGCGTCGACCTGGCCAGGTGTCCGCGCGACATAGCGGTCTCCAAGCCCGAGCTTGGCTGCGTTCTCGTTCGCCAGCAGGACCGCTCGCTCGTTGACGTCGACCCCAGTGATGTACGCCTCCGGCACCGCGAGCCCCAGGGCGAGCCCGATCATGCCGTAGCCGCAGCCGAGGTCCAGGACTCGCGCACCCGGCTTCAGCGAGGGCGGCTCGGTCTCCTTGAACAGCACCGAGGTGCCGATGTCCAGGCGTCCCTTGGCGAACACGCCCGACCCCGAGACCAGCGAGAGATCCATGTCCCACACAGTCGCCGAGACGGGGATCCGTTCGAAGGGCACCGACGGGTCGGCGGAGAAGTAATGCTCATCATCGATCCCGGTCAAGCTCGCTCGCCTCTCTGCGATTCATGGTGCGTTCGTGCTGGGCCGCCAGCATCTCGTCGGGCGGATAGGCGACCTCTTCGAGGGTCAGCCCGTTGGCCGGCGCGATCGGGATCGAGGAGGACCGGGTGCGTGCGGCCAGCGACTCCTTCGCCCAGGTCACGTCCTTGCGCCCCTCCCCGATCACCATCAGGCACCCGACCAGCGACCGCACCATCGAGTGACAGAAGGCGTCGGCGAGGACGGTCGCCTCGATGATCCCGTCGGGGCGTCGGTCCCAGGTGAGCTGGCGCAGATCGCGGATCGTGGTCGCCCCCTCCCGCGGCTTGCAGAAGCTGGCGAAGTCGTTGAGCCCGATGAGGTCGGCGGAGGCGACGTTCATCAGCGACAGGTCGAGCGGCCGCGTCCGGTAGAGCACGTGCCCACGCTGCAGCGGGTCGACATACGCCGGATCGTCCACGATCCGGTAGACGTAGCGTCGCGACAGGGCCGAGAACCTGGCGTTGAACCCCATCGGCGCCTCGATCGCCCGGTGAACCCGCAGGTCAGCGGGGAGGATCCCGTTCAGGCGGCGCACCAGCGCGTCGAGCGGCGACTGCTCCGACCGTCCCCGGGAGGACTCGAGCACCTCAGCGTCGATGTCGAAGTGCGCGACCTGGCCGCGGGCGTGCACCCCCGAGTCCGTACGCCCCGCCACCGTCACCCACACCTGGGACCGCTCCCCGATCGCCGGCATCCGCAGGGCCGTCGCCAGCGCGTCCTGCAGCTCGCCCTGCACCGTACGCAGCCCCGGCTGGGTCGCCCAGCCGTGGAACATGGTGCCGTCGTAGGCGAGGTCGATCCTGATACGCACGGCTACCATCCTCCCAGACCGATGACGCTCAGCCCGAGCGGCCACGGCTACGAGCTCTTGACAAGGACCCTCATGAGGACTCCGTCTGATACGCGAGGAGAGATTCAGCGACTCCCAGCGGCGACTGTGGCGGTCGTGGGCGCGGCGGTTGCGACGTTCATAGCAACGATGGCACTGATCTACTACTTGGACTTGTACTGGTTCAAACTCCCGCTCCCGCTGCTTCGGCTTCGCGCGACGCCCGAGTGGGACCTCGTCATGTCATTGATCCGTTTCGTGCCCTTCGCGGTCCTTGCGGTCGGAGTTGGGATCATCGCCCCAACAACCCGGCGTCGAATCCTCGCAGTCGTCCTGGTCCTGGTCGCGGCGGCCGCCACCCAGATCGCCCTACCCTCCGTTGCAGCACCAGCGCCGTTGGTCATGATCATCGCCGCTTGGGGCGTCGTCCGGAGAAGCGGCAGCGCATGGTTGGCCGCCCTCCCCATGGCCTACCTCATCATCTGGACGTTTTCCTTCGCGTGGAACTCGATGCTGGAACGCATCGAGCTCACGAGATCCGATGCCTATCCATGGTTCCTCGCCTACTCGACAATTGCTGTCGCGATCGTGGCGGCCAGCGGCATCGGAGCGTGGCTTCTGGAGCTCGTTCAACGCCGCAGCGCCAAGAATCCCGAGCCGGAATCCAGATGACAGTGGCCCGTCACCCTCGCGGGTGACGGGCCACTGTTCAGAACCAGATCAGGCCTTGGCCTCGTCCGTGGTCTCCTCGGCGGGAGCCTCCTCGGCGGCAGCCTCCGTGGTCTCCTCGGCAGCGGTCTCCTCGACCGGCGCCTCCTCAACCTTCTCCTCAACGGGGGCAGCAACCGGAGCCGCGGCAGCCGGAGCGGCCTTGGTCTTCGGCTCGTAGGCCTCGTTGACGAGCTCGATCACAGCCATCGGAGCGTTGTCGCCCTTGCGGGGACCGATCTTGGTGATCCGGGTGTAGCCACCGGGGCGCTCCGCGAACTGCTCGGCGATCTCGGTGAAGAGGGTGTGCACGACGGACTTGTCGCGGATGGTCTTGAGGACCTCGCGGCGGTTGTGCAGGTCACCCTTCTTGGCCTTGGTGATCAGCTTCTCCGCGACGGGGCGGAGAAGCCGGGCCTTGGCCTCGGTGGTGGTGATGCGGCCGTTCTCGAACAGCGCGGTGGCGAGGTTCGAGACGATCAGCTTCTGGTGCGCGGGCGAACCGCCGAGGCGGGCACCCTTCGTCGGGGTAGGCATCGAGCCTGCTCCTTCTCTCCGGCCGTACTAGGTACCGGGGTAGACGCCCAAATGGGCGGTTTCTTCATGGGTTACGCCGGGCCGCGGCGAAGTCGCCTGGCCCGGCGCTACAAACTCAGTACTGCTCGTCCTCGACGAACGCGTCGTCGTCATCGTCGCCGTAGGCGGCGAGGGCGGCGGACGGGTCGAAGCCCGGGGCGCTGTCCTTGAGCGACAGGCCCATCTCGTGCAGCTTCAGCTTGACCTCGTCGATGGACTTGGCGCCGAAGTTGCGGATGTCGAGCAGGTCCTGCTCCGAGCGGGAGATGAGCTCACCCACGGTGTGGATGCCCTCGCGCTTGAGGCAGTTGTAGGAGCGGACGGTCAGCTGCAGGTCCTCGACCGGGAGGGCGAGGTCGGCGGCGAGCTGCTCGTCGACCGGCGACGGGCCGATGTCGATGCCCTCGGCGTCGACGTTCAGCTCACGGGCCAGACCGAAGAGCTCGACCAGGGTCTTACCTGCCGAGGCGATCGCGTCACGGGGAGCGATCGACGGCTTGGTCTCGACGTCGATGACGAGCTTGTCGAAGTCCGTGCGCTGCTCGACACGGGTGGCCTCGACCTTGTAGCTGACCTTGAGGACCGGCGAGTAGATCGAGTCGACCGGGATCCGGCCGATCTCGTTCTCGGCGCCCTTGTTCTGGACCGCGGAGACGTAGCCGCGGCCACGCTCGACGACGAGCTCGAGCTCGATCTTGCCCTTGTCGGACAGCGTCGCGATCTTCAGGTCGGGGTTGTGCACCTCGACACCGGCCGGCGGCGCGATGTCGGCAGCGGTGACGTCACCGGCACCGGACTTGCGCAGGTACATGGTGACGGGCTCGTCGTGCTCGGAGGAGACGACCAGGCCCTTGAGGTTGAGGATGATCTCGGTGACATCCTCCTTGACGCCCTCGATGGTCGAGAACTCGTGGAGAACGCCGTCGATCTTGATCGAGGTGACCGAAGCACCGGGGATCGACGAGAGCAGGGTGCGCCGAAGAGAGTTGCCCAGCGTGTAACCGAAGCCCGGCTCGAGGGGCTCGATCACGAAACGGGAGCGGAACTCCTCGACGGACTCTTCCGACAGGGTGGGGCGCTGTGCGATAAGCACTGATTTGTCCTTTCCGGGCCGACCGCTATTTGACGGACCCGAACTTCAAGGGGTGATGACGGAAGGCTGTGGGGGCGGCAAGGCCCCGGCGTACTTCTTCTGTGAAGTTTGAACGCCGGGGACTCGCCGTGGTTACTGCGTCGGGCTGATCAGAGCTTCGAGTAGTACTCGACGATCAGCTGCTCCTGGACCGGGACGTCGATCTGAGCCCGGACGGGGAGCTGGTGAACCAGGATGCGCATCCGGTTCGGGACAGCCTCGAGCCAAGCCGGGACGACGCGCTCGCCGTGGGTCTCGCGAGCCACGATGAACGGGGTCATCTCCAGCGACTTCTCGCGAACGTCGATGACGTCGTGAGCCGAGACCTGGTACGAAGGCACGTTGACCTTCTTGCCGTTGACCAGGAAGTGGCCGTGAACGACCAGCTGGCGGGCCTGGCGGCGGGTGCGGGCGAACCCGGCGCGGTAGACGACGTTGTCCAGGCGGCCCTCGAGGAGCACCAGGAGGTTGTCGCCGGTCTTGCCACCGCGACGGTGGGCCTCGGCGTAGTAGGAAGCGAACTGCTTCTCCATCACGCCGTAGGTGAAGCGAGCCTTCTGCTTCTCACGAAGCTGGAGGAGGTACTCGCTCTCCTTGATGCGGCCGCGGCCGTGCTGGCCGGGAGGGTAGGGGCGCTTCTCGAACGCCGCGTCGTTGCCGACAAGGTCGACACCGAGACGGCGCGACTTGCGGGTCATGGGTCCGGTGTAACGGGCCATTACTCTTCAGTCTCCTTCTATGTCTCGGTGGGGATCAAACGCGACGGCGCTTGGGCGGACGGCAACCGTTGTGCGGGGCCGGCGTGACGTCCTGGATGGTGCCGACCTCGAGGCCGATCGCACCCAGGGAACGGATCGCGGTCTCGCGGCCCGAGCCCGGGCCCTTCACGAAGACGTCGATCTTCTTCATGCCGTGGTCCATCGCCCGGCGACCAGCGGCCTCGGCGGCCATCTGAGCGGCGAACGGGGTGGACTTACGCGAGCCCTTGAAGCCGACGGTGCCGGCCGAGGCCCACGAGATCACCGCACCGGTCGGGTCGGTGATCGTGACGATCGTGTTGTTGAACGTGCTCTTGATGTGGGCCTCGCCCTGAGCGACGTTCTTCTTCTCCTTGCGACGAACCTTCGTCGCACCCTGTCGGGTCTTCGGAGGCATGCATTAACTCCTGTGTTGGCTGGTCTGTGAGATCGAGGCGAAGGCCGGATCAACGCTGCCCGGAAGAATCCGGTACAGGCGTCGAATCACTTGGCCTTCTTCTTGCCGGCGACGGTGCGCTTCGGGCCCTTGCGGGTGCGCGCGTTGGTCTTGGTGCGCTGACCGCGGACCGGAAGGCCCTGACGGTGGCGGCGTCCCTGGTAGCTGCCGATCTCGATCTTGCGACGGATGTCAGCCTGGACCTCACGACGGAGGTCACCCTCGGTCTGGATGCCCTGGGCTTCGATCTCGTCGCGGAGCTTGACCAGCTCGTCCTCAGCCAGAGCGTGCACCCGGGTGTTCGGGTTGACGCCGGAGGCCTCGAGGAGCTTCTGCGAGGTGGTACGGCCGATGCCGTAGATGTAGGTGAGAGCGATCTCCACGCGCTTGTCGCGCGGAAGGTCAACACCTTGGAGGCGTGCCATTGTGATCCTTACGTTGCGTCAGAGGTGTCGGTCGGGCCGCGTCCCGGGGTGGCACCCTCGGGCTCCGGCCTCTGCTCCGGAGGTGAGTTCGGACCCAGAAAGTTCTGGCCTGCGTCCTAGCGACTCGATGAAGTATTCAGTTGTGCTGCGAGCTGGGGCTCAGCCCTGACGCTGCTTGTGGCGCGGGTTCTCGCAGATCACCATGACGCGGCCGTGGCGACGGATCACCTTGCACTTGTCACAGATCTTCTTAACGCTCGGGTTGACCTTCATGTCAGCCCTTTCTTGATCGTCGGCTGGCTACTTGTAGCGGTAGACGATCCGACCACGCGTCAGGTCGTAGGGGGACAGCTCCACCACCACGCGGTCCTCAGGAAGGATCCGGATGTAGTGCTGCCGCATCTTGCCGCTGATGTGGGCGAGAACCTTGTGTCCGTTGCTCAGCTCCACGCGGAACATAGCGTTGGGGAGGGCCTCCACTACGGTGCCCTCGATCTCGATCACGCCTTCTTTCTTCGGCATGCCCTCTGCAATCTGTTGGTCGGTCATCTACCGTTCAAACCACGGATCGGATGACCCGCGGGCGGTCCGGGAACCTCCCCGATACTCGGAGTGGACCTCGTGAAGCCATCTGCATGTCTCACCCGCGAGCGCGCAGAAGCGCGCTGACCGGGCAGCCGCGAGGCACGACGGGACAGACCCACGTTGGACCGACTACGAAGCCTAGTCCCCTAGAACAGCAATGCCCTAATCGTCAAGCCGCCGCCTCCGTAGAGCATTGCAGAGAATACGGAAGCGGCGGCTTGAACCTCTGTGATCGCTCGCTGACGCTCGCTCAGGCCCGGGCGGCTGCGTCGGCCTCAGCGGCCTCCGCGACGTACGCCAGCGCCGCCTCCGGGTCACCGAGGAAAGGCCCGAGGTCCTCGGGGTGCGGGAACAGCCGGGTGAACCGGTCCGCCACCGCCTGGTGCTGGGTGGCCGCGCCGAGCACCTGCTGCACGTGCTCGGGCAGCGGGTTGAGCAGCGCGTCGGTCAGGCCGGTCGAGTGCTGGGCACGGGTCTCCCAGAAGGTCTCGAAGGTCGCCTGCATCCATTCCGGGTCGAACGGCTGGTCGCCCCGCTCGACGATCGCCTTGGTGTAGATCCCGGCGCAGTGCGCGGCGTTGTTGGACCCCTGACCCGCGACCGGGTCGTTGACCACGACGACGTCGCCCATGCCGAAGACGTAGGTGCCGTCGACGACCTCGGCGTACGGCTTGCGGATCATGCCGGTGAAGGAGCCCGAGAGCGAGGCGCGGGCGTCGGTCGGCACGCACTCACGCATCAGCTCGCCCTCCCACGGCATGTGCTCGAGCATCAGGTGCTGGAGACGGCGCAGGTGCTCGTCGGGACGCGGTCGGTCCCAGAAGCAGTCGAAGGGGCCGTCCGGGATCGCCTCGACGAACGCGACCCGGCTCGGTCCGGCGCTGGTCAGGGCGGGGATCACGAACAGCTCCCCCACGCCGGGCGCGACGTTGATGCGCATGCTCCCGGCCGGGAAGTCGTCCGGCTCGACCCAGTTCTGGAGGTAGATCGCCGAGAGCGTACGGCCGGGGCTGGTGTACTTGGAGCGGACGGGGTCCCGGTCGAAGAGGTCGACGATCTCGCCCTTGCCCGCGGCGATGAGGGTCAGGTCGTACATCGGCGCCAGGCCGGCCAGGTCGGAGGTCATCACGGGGTGGTAGATGATCCGGCCGCCGCGGTCCTCGAACAGCTCCAGCCAGGTGGACATCTTCAGCCGCTGGTCGACGGACATCGCGTACGGCTGCCACGGCCCGTCGAACTTCAGCGCCCGAACCCCTGGCTCCGGGCTGACCGAGATGCCGACCGCGGGGATGCGCGGTGCCTCGTCCTCCCAGAGGTTCAGGTCGTAGGCACGCTCGTAGGCCAGGGCGGGCTCGAACATGACCTGCGTCGACATCGGCCAGCCGTCGCGCAGCTCGGCGGGCGTACGCGCGGACATGACCGTCACCTCATAGCCCTCGATCTGGAGGCTGAGAGCGAGCTGCATGCCCGCCTGTCCGGCGCCGACGATCAAGATCTTGCGCAAGGAAACTCCTTCGGAGTGGGGACGCCTCCGGGGTCAGGCGCGGGTGGGGGTGGTTTTCATCGTGTGTGCCAGGCAGGCGACCAGCGTCTTGGCCGTGGACCTGCGGTCGCGGGCATCCACGGTCACCAGCGGCGTCTTCTCGTCGAGGCAGAGCGCGTCGCGCACCTTCTCCAGGGAATGGGTGAGCTTTCCGTCGAACAGGTTCACCGCCACGACGAACGGTACGTCGGAGTCGTTCTCGAAGTAGTTGATCGCAGGGAACGACGCATCGAGCTGGCGGGTGTCGACGAGCACGACGGCACCACTGGCGCCGCGGCACAGGTCGTCCCACATCGGCCAGAACCGGGGCTGCCCCGGCGTACCGAACAGGTAGAGCAGCAGGTCGGGGGCGAGGGTGACCCGACCGAAGTCCATCGCGACCGTCGTGGTCGTCTTGGCGCTCGAGTCCGAGAGCGGGTCCACAGACTCGCCGGCCTGCGTCATCCAGGCCTCGGTGTTCACCGGCGGGATCTCGGAGACGGAGGCGACCAGGGTCGACTTCCCGACGCCGAAACCTCCTGCGACCACGAGCTTGGCAGAGGTGACGGACAGCGACTGGCGGTCAGCCGAGCTCGGAAAGGCCATCGATAACTCTCTTCAACAGACGGTGGTCGAACGGGGAGTCGTAGGCCCCCTCATTGATCTGCAGGTGCTCGGTCGAGGCAAGGTCCTCGAGCAGCACGCGAGTCACCCCGAGTGAGATCCCGCAATGCGCGGACAGCTCCGCGACCGACTGTGGCCCGAGACGTACACGGTCGTAGAGCCGGCGCGACTCAGGCGTCAGCTTGGACGCCGCTCGCGCATCGAAGTGCGACGCCGAGATCAGCGTGTGCACGTACAGCTGGTGGTTGGTCTGGGTCCGGCCGCCGGTGAGCACATAGGGCCGCACCCACGGATTGGAACTCATGGTGCCCCCTCCCCGCGCTGAGCGTCGTTCACGCCCGCTCCCCCGCCATCGAGCTGACCGTCATCTGGCGCAGCTCGTCGCGCATCTGGGGAGTGAGTACGTGGCCGACGGCGTCGACCAGCTGCGCCATCTTGTGGGCGACGACGCCCAGGTTCGCACCGGCGCCGACGAGGACGGCGAAGCCGGCGAGGTCGCCGATGCCCATGAAGAGGAAGTGGCCGCTGTGGAACTTCAGCATCACCTGGTCGCAGCCGGGCTCGCCCACCTCACGCGCGATGTTGTTGCCGAGACTGATGACCCCGGCGGTCATCGCGGCAAGAGGGTCGGCGACATTGGCGGACATGCCGCCGGCACCGATCAGCGGAAGACCGTCGGAGGAGACGATGAGCGCATGGGTCACACCGGGAGTGGAGCTGGCGAAGTTGTCGATCAGCCAGCTGAATTCCTTGGGGTCGCGGGGGACGACCGGGCTTTCCATTACGAAAGGGTTCCTTTCACTGCTGAGACTTAGCTACCAAGGGAGAACGCGTCGAGGTCGTCTGCGAAGGAGTGACGGGCCGCCGACTGGTCCTCCGGTGAGGAGTCGTCGGTCGTCGGTCCGGCGGCTGCTTCAGGCACGGTCTGCTTGTTACGCAGGCTGACCGGCTCCCGGCGCGGGAGCGCACCGGACTCTACTGGTCCGCTCTGCTCAGCGGGCACGGAGGCCTCGTTCGTCTCATCCGCCCCACCGGTCTCACCGGGGAGCGGGATCGGCGACTTCAGGGTGTCGGTGGACGGATCCGGCGAGGGCTGCTGGCTGGGCGCCGGCGCGAACTGGGTCTCCGGCCGTCGGACGGGCTCCTGCGCGGGGTGCTGTCCGGTTGCCTCCGTGTGGGTCTCGGTGAACGGATCGGTGAGAGGGTCGGTCCGATGCGTGGGCCGCCGCACGGAATCCATGGGCTCGACGGGCTCCAGCGGGGGCCGCCGTGTCTCCAGGCGCGCAGGCTGCGCTGCCGACGGGGGCCGAGGCTGTGACACCGGCTGTGACGCCTGCTGGGGGCCACGCCGCCGCGGCGCGGGAGGCAGGACCGCGACGCTGCTCGCGCTGGAGCCTCTTGGCAGCTCGGCCGGCTCGATCGGCGCGACCGGCACCTCGCACAGCAGCTGGGCCGGGACGGTCACCATCGCGATCATCCCGTTGCCGGGTGCGGGCCGGGTGACGAGGCGTACGTCGATGTCGTACTTGCGGGCGATCCGGTGCACCACCGGGAAGCCGGTGTGGCTGCCCGACTTGCTGACCAGCTCCACGACCGGACCTGCCAGCAGCGCGTTGAGGCGTCCCACCGACCGCTCCGGGATGCCGATGCCGGTGTCCTCGATCCGGAAGAGAACGTCACCGGCGTCGGCCAGGTGGACGTTGACCGTCACCGCTCCCGGGGAGTACTTGGTCGCGTTGTCCAGCAGCGCGGCGATCAGGCAGGCGACGTCGTCGGCGGCATAGCCGATGACGGCCAGCTCGCTCACCCGGCCGATCGTCACCTGGTTGTAGCGCTCGATGCTCGACAGCGCCATCCGGATGATGTCCAGCAGCGAGGTGTCGACGCCGCCCATCTCGTCCTGGGCCCGACCGGCGAGCGTACGCAGGTCGCGGCTCGCGCGCCGCATGCGAGTCACCGCGTGGTCGACCTCGTAGAGCTTCCGCAACCGCTCGGGATCGTCCTCGTCGGCCTCCAGCCCATCGAGCGAGATGCGCATCTGCTCGGCCAAGCTGATCAGGTGGAGCCCGAACTGCTCCATGATCTCGGGCCAGGCCTCGTCATCGTCCTCCGGAGGCAACGCAGGTGTCGAGGAGATCGGCAGGGAAGCAGGTGTCGGCGGCGCGACCGGGTTCGTTGGCACCGGTGGAAAGGGCGCGGCATGGCCGTTCGTCGGAGGGAATGAGCGAGCAGGACCCGGATCTGACTGCTCAGCGAGCGTCGCAGTCTGGGGCGCCCGGCGCTTCATCAAGCGCAGGCTCCAGCGTGTCATGAGGCGGCACTTTCAAATGTGGAGAAGGAAAGGAGCGGTGATCAGATTGGCACAACCCGTGCGCGAGCGCAGAGTTACGCGCCCAGAAGCAGACAGTGTCCTAGGTCCCTCTTCCCGAGTGGCTCAGGCGCGCCGTCAGCTCCCGACGAGGTGAGCCAGATCCTACGCCGCCGCCCGACTCAGCTCGCCAGCAGGCGCAGGGTCTCCTCGCGGGCCGGCGCGGTGCGCGGATCCGTTCCCTCGTACGCAGATCCGACAGGGTTCACCATGACCTCGTCCACGCCGTACTCGTCGGCCATGCCGGCCAGGCGCGCCTTCGCATACTCGGCGGAGCCGATGATCCAGCGGCTGCGCATGGTGTCGACGAGCCCCTGGTGGGCCTCGGGGATCTCGGTCTTCTCGGCCTCGTCGATGCTGGGCTGCGCGGTCAGCGGCTGACCCGTACGCAGCTTCAGCATGGTCAGCAGCTGCGGCAGGGCCCGGCGGTCGGCCTCCTCCGCGGTCTCGGCCACGCTCGCGTTCACCGTGAGGAACGTCTTCGGCTCACGGAGGAGCTCCGACGGCTGGAACGTCGACCGGTAGAGGTCGATCATCGCCTTGGTGTCGGTGCCGTTGCCCGCGAAGTGGTGCGCGAAGACGTACGGCAGCCCCTTCTCGGCGGCCAGGCGCGCCGAGTAGTCCGAGGAGCCGAGCAGCCAGAGCTCGGCGACCGACGCTGCCGACGGGGTCGCGTGCAGGACGTGCTGGCGACCGCCGGCCATCAGCCCGACGCCCTCCGGCGCCATCATCGCGACGATGTCGTCGAGGTACTCCGGGAACCGGTTCACCGCATCGTCGGTGACTCCCCCGGCGCCGTGGCGCAACGCCCACGAGGTGACCGGATCGGTGCCCGGCGCGCGGCCGATGCCGAGGTCGATCCGCCCGGGGAACGCCGCCTCCAGCAGCGCGAACTGCTCGGCCACGACCAACGGTGCGTGGTTGGGCAGCATCACGCCGCCGGAGCCGACTCGGATGCGCTCGGTCGCGCCGGCCACCAGCGAGATCAGCACCGGCGGGTTGGTCGAGCCGACCGCCGGCATGTTGTGGTGCTCGGCGAGCCAATAGCGCTCATATCCCAGCTCGTCGGCGATCTTGGCCAACGACAGGGTCGCGGCCAGGGCATCTGCGGAGGACTGGTCCTTGCGGACCGGGACCAGGTCGAGAACGCTCAGCTTCACGTGAGGGCTCAACCCCCGCCGAGGCGTCGTTTATTCCGGGGGCAGCAGGGCGCGGAGTCCGTCGGCGACGGCTGAGCGCCACCAGGCGTAGTCGTGGCCGCCGTTGTGCTCCGCTGAGGTGACGTCGATCCCGGCCGCCCGGAGACGGTCGACGAGGTCGTGGTGGAGCTCGTCGAGGACCCACTCCTGGGTGCCGTGCGCCAGGTGCACGCGCGTCTTGGCCTCCGGCGTGACTGCGTCAGCGAGGTCGTCGAGCCACAGCGAGGCCGACTGGCTCGCGACACCGTGGATGTGCCCGGGATAGGTCAGTCCGGCCCGCAGCGCCGTCACGCCGCCGAGGCTCTGGCCCACGACGTACGTCTCCTCGGAGACCGCGCGACGCTCGCGCACCCACGGCAGGAGCTGGTTGACGATGTAGTCGGCACCCTCGCCACCGGCCAGCTCCTCCCAGCGCTTGTCCCGGCCACCGGAGGCGGGCAGGACGCAGCGTACGTGGCGGAGGTGGCCGTCGGCGATCAGGTTGTCGAGCGTGGTCGGCAGCGAGTGGTGGTCGGTCCAGATCTCGCCGTCGAGCGCGATCACGAGCGGCAGGTCGACGTTGAGCCCGGCGCCCGCCGGGTCGTAGAGCCAGACGTCGCGTCCGTCGGGGCCCGCCTCCAGGGTGACGGTGCCGGGGACGACGTCGTCGCGGCGGTGCAGCCAGGGCTGCAGCGGAGCGTCGGGCAGCGAGACGACCGACTGCTTGATGCCCTGCCGGTTGTGGCACCAGTCAGGGTTGAGCGGGTCGAGGTAGCCGCGGTGCAGCACGGCACGGAGCTCGACCTGCCCCTCGCTCTCCCACGGGGCCAGCTCACCGGGGTGCTTGCACAGGAACGCGTACGAGGCGCGCCAGTCGGCCTTCATCAGGAACGAGGCGTGCCACAGGTCGGTGCCTGCCTTGCGCTCGAGCATCGTCTCGTCGAGGTGGCGCTCGTCGGAGAGCCGGTTGGCGAAGAGGAACACCTCCTCGGCCTCGTCGTCGCGCCAGCAGAAGGTGACGACGACCTCGTCGTCCGCGCCCCCTGGCCCGGTCTCCTCGATGAGCGGGAGCGAGGTGGCGATCTGGTCCCAGAACATCTCGATGTCCTCAGGACTGAGTCGATCGATGATCGCGCTTCGCGTCCGTGCTGATGGATTGGGTCGCGCCGCCATGGGTCGTCGCAACTGCGTACTCATCCGGTTATTCCTCCCGAGTACGGGGCTCTCCCTGTCCCCGCGGGCTGACCAAGTTACTCACAGACGGGCCGGCACGCGAGGTACCGAGGTCCCTTTCTCTGTCAATCGACAGGTGATGTCGCATATCCGCTAGTCAAAGGCATGGACAACCGGGTTTCGTTCAGTTTCCTATCAGGTTTCGGTCCGCATGTCGGCACAGATCGCCACCGCGCCGAGAAATCCGTCGCCCTCCCATTGGGTGATCCGGAGCTCGCCGAGCCGGTCCATCGGGCCCTCTTCCGCCAGAACGTCGAGACGCTGCACCGCCGCCATGCTGCCGTGGCCGGCCTTCACCAAGGCCTCCTTGCGCACCCACAACCGCGTGAACGCGTACGCAGCGTCCGGTTGCCCCGACACCCAGGCCGCCTCGCGCGGCGAGAGCGCCCGGTCGGGCCCGCGCACGACTCTCTCCACGTCGATGCCGCACCGACGGGTGGCGGCGACCGCGGCGACCTGCCCGCGAGCGTGGCTGAGGCTCACCTGGACCGCGGATCGCGCCGGACCGGCCACCGACGGCGCTCCGTGCTCGGCGCTGCCGCACCGAGCGCAGCGCTGCTCGATCACGATCTCCTCGCGCGCGAGGCCCAGCAGCTCCGCTGCGCACTCGCGGACGAGGACGTGCCCTGCCGCGTACGCCTCTCGGTCGGCCTCGGCCACCAGTCGCTGGTGACGGGCCCGCTCCGCGGCGGTCAGCAGCCCGAGATCGGCGGCGACCTCGTCCACCGGCGCGAAGCGCACGATCTCAGTCATCCCGCGGCTCGACCCTGCCCGGCTCAGTGACCGCCCCAGGGGACACCGAGCTTGCCGAGCATCTCCTCGCCGCCGTCGAGCGCGGTGAGCACCCAGGCGCCGTCGGACGTCAGCGCGAAGGTGTGCTCGTAGTGGGCGGCCCAGGAGCCGTCGTCGGTGACGACGGTCCAGTCGTCCTCGAGGGTGGTGACCTCGGGGCCGCCGAGGGTGAGCATCGGCTCGATGGCCAACGCGATGCCGCGCTGCAGCTTGGCGCCCTTGCCGGGCTTGCCGTAGTTGAACACCGACGGCTCCATGTGCATCTCGGTGCCGATGCCGTGGCCGCTGAACTCCTCGAGGATGCCGTAGTCACCCTGGGAGTCGACATAGGTCTCGATGGCGTGCGAGATGTCGGTGACCCTACCGCCGAGGCGGGCCGCGGCGATGCCGTGCCACATGGCCTCCTCGGTGACCCGCATCAGCTCCGAGACCTCGTCGGAGACCGACCCCATGGCCACCGTGATCGCGGCGTCGCCATGCCAGCCGTCGACGATGGCGCCGCAGTCGATGGAGATGATGTCGCCGTCCTTCAGCTCCCGGGACCCCGGGATGCCGTGGACCACGACCTCGTCGACCGAGGCGCAGATCGAGCCCGGGAAGCCGTGGTAGCCCTTGAACGACGGGACGCCACCCCGAGACCGGATCGAGTCCTCGGCGATGGCGTCGAGCTCGGATGTGGTGACTCCGGGCCGCGCGGCGGCCCGGAGCACCTCGAGCGTCTCGCCGACCACGAGGCCGGCGGTACGCATCTTCTCGATCTGCTCAGGGGTCTTGATCTGGACCTTGTTCATGAAGCCCATGGCTCCCCCACGTACGAGATGTCGATCAGGATTCCGGGACGATGTCGAGCTCGTCGAAGATCCGCTTGGTGACGTCCTCGACCTCACCCAAGCCGTCGATCTCGTGAACCAGGCCGCGACCCTTGTAGACCTCGATCAGCGGGGCGGTCTCCTCGAGGTAGACCTCCTGACGACGCCGGATCACGTCGGCGGTGTCGTCGGCGCGGCCCTCGAGCTCGGCACGCTGCAGCAGCCGCTGCACGATCTCGTCCTTGTCGACCGTCAGCACGACCACCGCGTCCAGCGCGTGACCGGTGAACCTGATCATCCCGTCGAGCTCCTCCACCTGCGCGAGCGTGCGCGGGTATCCGTCGAGCAGGAATCCCTTGGCTGCGTCGGGCTCGTCGATGCGGTTGCGAACCATCAGGTTCATCACCGAGTCCGGGACGTACTCGCCCTTGCTCATGTACGAGTCGGCCTCGACTCCCAGCGGCGTGCCTTCGTCGACGTTCGCCCGGAGGATGTTTCCGGTCGAGATCGCGGGGATGCCGAAGTGCTCGGCGATGAACTTCGCCTGGGTGCCCTTGCCGGCACCCGGCGGGCCCATGATGATCAGTCTCATCGGAGGAACCCTTCATAGTTGCGCTGCTGGAGCTGGCTCTCGATCTGCTTCACCGTGTCGAGGGCGACGCCGACCATGATCAGGATCGAGGTGCCACCGAACGGGAAGTTCTGGTTCGCATTGATGAGCGCCAGCGCGATCAGCGGGATGAGCGCAACCAGACCGAGGTAGAGCGAGCCCGGCAGTGTGATACGGGACAGAACGTAGGACAGATAGTCCTCGGTAGGCTTCCCGGCCCGAATTCCTGGAATGAAGCCACCGTATTTCTTCATGTTGTCGGCGACCTCCGGGGGGTTGAAGGTGATCGACACATAGAAGTAGGTGAAGAAGATGATCAGCGCGAAGTACGTCGCCATGTAGATCGGGTGGTCACCCTGGACGAAGTAGTTGTTGATCCAGTCGACCCAGATGGGCGGGTCCTGCGCGTTCTGGTTGAACTGCGCCGCCATCGCCGGCAGGTAGAGCAACGACGAGGCGAAGATGACCGGGATGACACCGGCCTGGTTCACCTTCAGCGGGATGTACGTCGAGGAGCCACCGAACATCTTGCGGCCGACCATCCGGCGAGCGTACTGAACCGGGATCCGGCGCTGGGCCTGCTCGATGAAGATGACCGCGGCCATGATCGCCAGACCGATGACGAGCACGATCGCGAAGGTCCACCAGCCCTTGTCGTTCTTGACGGCCCACATGGTGGCCGGGAAGGTGGCGACGACCTGGGTGAAGATCAGGATCGACATACCGTTGCCGATACCGCGCTCGGTGATCAGCTCGCCCAGCCACATGATCACCGCGGTGCCGGCGGTCATGGTGATGACCATGACCAGGAAGGTGGCGGTGCCGTCGTCGTGCAGCAGGGGCTGCGTGCACCCCTGGAGCAGGTCGCCGGACCGGGCCAGCGCGACGATGCCGGTGGCCTGCAGGACCGCGAGGCCGAGCGTCAGGTAGCGGGTGTACTGGGTGATCTTCGACTGCCCGGCCTGACCCTCCTTCTTGAGCCGCTCCAGTCGCGGGATCACCACGACGAGCAGCTGCAAGATGATGCTCGCGGTGATGTACGGCATGATGCCGAGCGCGAAGACGGTCAGCTGCAGCAGCGCCCCGCCGGAGAAGAGATTGACCAGGTTGTAGAGGCCGGCGCTGTCACCGGTCTGGGCTGCGTCAAGACACTGCTGGACGTTCGCGACGTGAACGCCAGGAGCCGGGATCTGAGACCCAGCCCTGAAGATCACGACGATCAGGAGAACGAAGAGCAGCTTCTTGCGCAGGTCCGGGGTACGGAACGCTGATGCGAACGCGCCAAGCACGAATGGTTCCTCTTTCGACAATCAGGGGTCGCAGGGCCTGCGCCGATGCGAAAACCCGTGGCAGCCTAACAGCCTCCACGGCAGCTCATGCACGTAGGGCTGAAACAGCGGGAGCGCGGTCGGGACCCCGAAGGGGCGACCCGGCCGCGCTTCCACGTGACAGGCTCTACGTTAGTAGAACTGTCAGAGAACCGTGACAGTTCCGCCAGCAGCCTCGATCTTCTCTTTGGCAGAGCCGGAGAAGGCGTTGGCGCTGATCTCGACCTTGACGGTCAGGTCGCCCTGGCCCAGGACCTTGACCGGGTGGCCCTTGCGGACGGCACCCTTCTCGATCAGGGTCTCGGGGGTGACGACGCCGCCCTCGGGGAACAGCTCGTTGAGCTTGTCGAGGTTGACGACCTGGAACTCCACCTTGAAGGGGTTCTTGAAGCCCTTCAGCTTGGGGAGCCGCATGTGCATCGGGGTCTGGCCACCCTCGAAGTAAGCGGGGACCTGGTAACGGGCCTTCGTGCCCTTGGTACCACGGCCGGCCGTCTTACCCTTGGACGCCTCACCACGACCCACACGGGTCTTGGCCTTCTTGGAGCCGGGAGCCGGCGCCAGGTTGTGCACCTTGAGTGCCATATCAGTCGACCTCCTCGACCGTCACCAGGTGACGGACGGTCTGGACCATGCCCCGGATCTCCGGGCGGTCCTCCTTGACGACCACGTCGCCGATCCGCTTGAGACCGAGCGTACGCAGGGTGTCTCGCTGGTTCTGCTTCAGACCAACGAGGCCCTTCTTCTGCTGGACCTTGAGCTGTGCCATCAGGCCGACACCCCCGCCTTGGGCTCCGCAACCTCGGCCTGCGCCTTGAGCAGCGCCTCCGGGGCAACGTCCTCGACCGGGAGACCACGACGCGCGGCAACAGCCTCGGGCGTCTCGAGCATCCTGAGCGCCTCGACCGTCGCGTGGACGATGTTGATCTGGTTGGACGACCCGAGCGACTTGCTCAGGATGTCGTGGATGCCGGCGCACTCCAGGACGGCGCGCACCGGGCCACCGGCGATGACACCGGTACCAGGAGCGGCCGGGCGGAGCATGACCACACCAGCGGCCTTCTCACCCTGCACCGGGTGCGGGATCGTGGCCTGGATGCGGGGAACGCGGAAGAAGTTCTTCTTCGCTTCCTCGACACCCTTGGCGATCGCCGCGGGAACTTCCTTCGCCTTACCGTAGCCGACGCCGACCAGACCTTCGCCGTCACCGACGATCACGAGGGCGGTGAAGCTGAAGCGACGACCACCCTTCACGACCTTGGCAACTCGGTTGATCGCGACGACCTTCTCGATGTAGGCGGTCTTGTCGGCACCTTGGTTGCGACGATCGTCGCGACCTCGGCGCTCGCCACCACGCTGTCCGCGCTGGGCTCCGCTCATCAGACTTTCCTCTTCTCTCGTTCGATCGTTGCGATCAGAAGGTCAGACCGGCCTCGCGCGCGCCATCAGCGAGCGCGGCGACACGGCCGTGGTACTTGTTGCCGGCACGGTCGAAGACCACGGTCTCGACCCCAGCGGCCTTGGCACGCGACGCAACCAGCTCGCCGACCTGCTTGGCCTTGGCGGTCTTGTCACCGGAAGCGGACCGCAGGTCGCCCTCGATGGTCGAAGCCGAGGCAAGCGTGTTGCCGGCCAGGTCGTCGACGACCTGGGCGGTGATGTGCTTGGCCGACCGGGTCACGACGAGGCGCGGGCGCTCCGGCGTACCCTCGATCTTCTTGCGACCGCGGGCCTGACGACGCAGGCGCGAGCGGACACGGGAAGCGGTGTGCTTGTTGTTCGACAGCGAGATGGCCATCACTTACCAGCCTTTCCGACCTTGCGGCGGATGTTCTCGCCGGCGTAACGAACGCCCTTGCCCTTGTAGGGCTCCGGCTTGCGCAGCTTGCGAATGTTGGCCGCAACCTCACCGACGAGCTGCTTGTCGATGCCGACGACGCCGAGCTTGGTCGGTCCGTCGGTGGTGAAGGTGATGCCTTCGGGAGCGTCGAAGACGATCGAGTGCGAGTAGCCCAGCTGGAACTCCAGCTTGGTCGGACCCTTCGACAGGACGCGGTAACCCACGCCGACGATCTCGAGCTTCTTCTCGTAGCCCTCGGTGACACCCAGGACCATGTTGTTGACCAGCGTGCGGGACAGGCCGTGGAGGGCCTTGTTGTCCCGGCTGTCGTCGGGGCGCTTGACGTCGAGGACGTTACGGCCCTCGTCGTCCTGAGCCTTCTCGACGGTGATCGGGTCGACCACGGTGTGCGACAGGGTGCCCTTGGGGCCCTTGACGCTCACAACCTGGCCATCGATGGTGACGTCCACGCCGGCCGGAACCAGGACGGGGAGCTTGCCAATACGCGACATGTTCTTCTCTCTCCCTTCCCTGATTACCAGACGTAGGCGAGGACTTCCCCACCTACGCCCTTCTTGTTCGCCTGGCGGTCGGTCAGCAGACCCTGGCTCGTCGAGATGATCGCGACGCCGAGGCCGCCGAGCACCTTGGGGAGACCGGTGTGCTTCGCGTAGACACGCAGACCGGGCTTGCTGATGCGGCGTACGCCGGCGATCGAGCGCTCACGGTTGCGGCCGTACTTGAGGGTGATGGTCAGGGTCTTGCCTACCTGGCCCTCGGTGGGCTCCAGCACCTCGTACTTGGTGATGTAGCCCTCCTGCTGGAGGATCTCAGCGACGCCCTGCTTCAGCTTGCTGTACGGCATCGAAACCGTATCGTGGAACGCCTGGTTGGCGTTGCGCAGACGAGTGAGCATGTCTGCGATCGGGTCAGTCATCGTCATTGGCCGAACGGCCCTTTCTCGTAGTGGTTTCCTCGCGACCAGTAGTCACGAGGACCTTCAACGTCAGTGGTTGTGGTGAATCTGGTGATCGAGCCTGTCGAGATTCACCAGGAGGACTTGGTGACGCCGGGCAGCTCGCCGCGGTGGGCCATCTCACGCAGGCAGATACGGCACAGGCCGAACTTGCGGTAGACAGCCTTCGGGCGGCCGCAGCGCTGGCAGCGGGTGTAACCGCGAACCGCGAACTTCGGCTTGCGGGCGGCCTTCACCTTGAGAGCGGTCTTCGCCATCTCAGTTCTCCTTGAACGGGAAGCCGAGCGCCTTGAGCAGCGCGCGACCCTGGTCGTCATTGGTGGCGGTCGTCACGAGGGTGATGTCCATGCCCCGCGAGCGGTCGATCTTGTCCTGGTTGATCTCGTGGAACATGACCTGCTCGGTGAGACCGAAGGTGTAGTTGCCGTTGCCGTCGAACTGCTTGCCGTTGAGGCCGCGGAAGTCCCTGATTCGGGGCAGCGCGAGCGAGAGCAGGCGGTCGAGGAACTCCCACATCCGGTCGCCACGCAGCGTGACGTGCGCACCGATCGGCATGCCCTCGCGCAGCTTGAACTGCGCGATGGACTTCTTCGCCTTGTTGATCAGCGGCTTCTGGCCGGTGATCGCGGTCAGGTCGTTGACAGCGCCCTCGATCAGCTTGGAGTCGCGAGCAGCCTCGCCCACACCCATGTTGACGACGATCTTGGTCAGACCGGGGATCTGCATGACGTTCGGGATCTCGAACTCGGCCTGCAGGGCCGGGGCGATCTCCTCGCGGTACTTCGTCTTGAGGCGCGGGGCCACAGCGGTGTCGGTCATGATCAGATGTCCTTACCGGTCTTGCGCGAGATGCGAACACTGCGCTCGGCGGCGTAGGTCGAACCGTCGGCGCGACGCTTCTGAACCGTCTCGCGGCGGTAGCCGACGCGAACCGGCTCGCCACCCTCGAGCAGCTGAACGTTGGAAACGTGGATCGGGGCCTCGGTGGTCACGATGCCGCCGGTCATGCCGGCGCGGCCGCCCTGGTCCTGGACCTTGGTGTGCTTCTTGATGAGGTTGATGCCCTCGACAATCACACGGTCCTCTTCGGTGAAGACAGCGATCACCTTGCCGGAGCCGCCCTTGTCCTTACCAGCGATCACCTTGACGGTGTCGCCCTTCTTGATGTGCGAGCGACCCATCACAGCACCTCCGGCGCGAGCGAGATGATCTTCATGAACTTCTTGTCGCGCAGCTCACGGCCAACCGGGCCGAAGATGCGGGTGCCTCGCGGCTCGCCGTCGTTCTTGAGAATGACGGCGGCGTTCTCGTCGAAGCGGATGTACGAGCCGTCAGCGCGGCGGCGCTCCTTGACGGTGCGCACGATGACGGCCTTGACGACGTCACCCTTCTTCACGTTGCCACCGGGGATAGCGTCCTTGACGGTGGCGACGATGGTGTCGCCGATGCCGGCGTAGCGACGACCGGAACCGCCGAGCACACGAATGCAAAGGATCTCCTTCGCACCAGTGTTGTCGGCGACCTTGAGTCGCGACTCCTGCTGGATCATTACTTCTCCTTGTCGAGCTGGTTCTCTCCCCGCTCCAGGGCGGGTGAGCCTTGCCGAACGTAATGGGATTTGATGGGCACAGGCCCAGCGAACAATGGTCGCTGGACCTGCACCCTTTGGTCAATTTGGCGACGTTTGTCGCCGGCCGGATCCGTCGCGTGTGCGACGAGGATCACTTGGCGCGCTCGACGACCTCGACGAGGCGCCACCGCTTGGTCGCGGACAGCGGCCGGGTCTCCATGACCAGGACGCGGTCGCCGACGCCGGCGGTGTTCTGCTCGTCGTGAGCCTTGAGCTTGCTGCTGCGGCGCATGACCTTGCCGTAGAGCGGGTGCTTCACGCGGTCCTCGACCTCGACGACGATGGTCTTGTCCATCTTGTCGCCGACGACGAGGCCCTCGCGCACCTTGCGCGTGTTGCGCTCAGTGCCCTCGGTGGGCTCTGCCTGGGTGGACTCTGTAGCCATCTCAGGCCTCCTCAGTGGTCTCGGCACCCGGGGCCACTCGGATGCCGAGCTCGCGCTCACGCACCACGGTGTAGATCCGGGCGATGTCCTTCTTGACGGTGCGGAGCCGACCGTGGCTCTCCAGCTGGCCGGTGGCCGCCTGGAACCGGAGGTTGAACAGCTCCTCCTTCGCCTCGCGCAGCTTCGCCTCGAGGTCGACGTCGGTGAGCTCGTCCAGCTCGAACGCCTGCAGGGAGTTAGCCATCAGAACTCACCAGCCTCTCGCGTGATGAAACGGCACTTCATGGGCAGCTTGTGGATCGCGCGGCGCATCGCCTCGCGAGCCGTGTTCTCGTCGACACCGGAGAGCTCGAACATGACGCGGCCCGGCTTGACGTTGGCCACCCACCACTCGGGGGAACCCTTACCGGAACCCATGCGGGTCTCAGCGGGCTTCTTGGTCAGCGGGACGTCGGGGTAGATGTTGATCCACACCTTGCCGCCTCGCTTGATGTGACGAGTCATCGCGATACGCGCTGCCTCGATCTGGCGGTTGGTCACGTAGTGACCCTCGATCGCCTGGATGCCGTACTCACCAAACGCGAGCTTCGTGCCACCCTTGGCCATGCCGGTGCGCTTCGGGTGGTGCTGCTTGCGGTGCTTGACTCGACGGGGCATCAGCATGGGTCAGCCCTCCTGGGTCGTGGTCTCGGCGGCGGGAGCCTCAGCGGCAGCCGGCGCCTCAGTCTTCGCCGCGCGGTCAGCGCGGTTCGGGCGGTCACCACGGGTGCCACGCGACGGACGGTCGCCGCGGCCACCGCGACGGTCGTTGCCACCGCGACCCGGGACGCCCGCACGGGCGGCCTGGGCAGCCTGACGCTCGGCGCGCGAGCCGGAGACCTCGCCCTTGTAGATCCAGACCTTCACGCCGATGCGGCCGAAGGTCGTGCGGGCCTCGTAGAAGCCGTAGTCGATGTCGGCACGCAGCGTGTGCAGCGGAACGCGGCCCTCGCGGTAGAACTCGGTACGCGACATCTCGGCGCCGTTCAGACGACCCGAGCACTGGATCCGGATGCCCTTGGCACCGGAGCGCATGGTGGTCTGCATGGCCTTGCGCATCGCGCGACGGAACTGCACGCGACCGCTGAGCTGCTCGGCGACACCCTGGGCGACCAGCTGAGCGTCGACCTCGGGGTTCTTGACCTCGAGAATGTTCAGCTGCACCTGCTTGCCGGTGAGCTTCTCCAGCTCGGTGCGAAGGCGGTCGGCCTCGGCGCCGCGGCGGCCGATGACGATCCCGGGACGCGCGGTGTGGATGTCCACACGGACGCGGTCACGGGTGCGCTCGATCTCGACCTTGGAGATGCCGGCCCGCTCCATGCCCTTGCTGAGCAGCTTGCGGATGTTGACGTCCTCGCCGACGTACTCCTTGTACTGCTTGTCGGCGTACCAACGCGACTTGTGGTCGGTCGAGATGCCCAGGCGGAAGCCGTTCGGGTTGATCTTCTGACCCATTACTTCTTACCGCCCTTCTCGACGACGTCGGCCGGCTGCACGACCAGGGTGATGTGCGAGGTCCGCTTGTTGATGCGGGTCGCACGACCCTGGGCGCGGGGACGCCAGCGCTTCATGGTCGGACCTTCGTCGACCATGGCGACCGAGACGACGAGGTCGTCGCGGTCCAGACCCTCGGCCGACACCGCGTTGGCGATGGCGCTCTCGAGAACCTTGTAAACAGTCTCAGAGGCTGCCTGCGGCGCGAACTGCAGCAGGGACAGGGCCTCGTCGACGGGCAGACCGCGAACCATGTCGACGACCCGGCGTGCCTTCATCGGAGTGATCCGCACGAAGCGGGCACTCGCGAAGGCACCCGGCTGGTCGCCGAGCAGGGACTCGCGGCGGGCGCTTACGCGCACACGCTCGGTGGTGCTCATCGACGCCGTCCCTTCCGATCGTCCTTGATGTGACCCTTGAAAGTGCGGGTCGGTGCGAACTCGCCCAGCTTGTGACCGACCATCGAGTCGGAGACGAAGACCGGGACATGCTTGCGACCGTCGTGCACCGCGATGGTGTGACCGATCATCTCGGGCACGATCATCGAGCGGCGCGACCAGGTCTTGATCACGTTGTGGGTGCCCTTCTCGTTCTCGGCGTCGACCTTCTTCTGAAGGTGATCGTCGATGAAGGGGCCCTTCTTCAGGCTGCGAGGCATTGCTTACTTCCTACCCTTCCCGCTCTTACGGCGGCGGATGATCTGCGAGTCAGAGGCCTTGCGCTTACGCGTGCGGCCCTCGGGCTTACCCCAGGGGCTGACCGGGTGACGGCCACCGGAGGTCTTACCCTCACCACCACCGTGCGGGTGGTCGACCGGGTTCATGACGACACCACGGACGGTCGGGCGAACGCCCTTCCACCGCATCCGGCCGGCCTTGCCCCAGTTGATGTTCGACTGCTCGGCGTTGCCGACCTGGCCGACGGTCGCGCGGCAGCGCACGTCGACGAAGCGCATCTCACCCGAGGGCATACGCAGCGTGGCCTTGGAGCCCTCACGGGCGACAAGCTGGGCGCTCATACCGGCGGAGCGGGCGATCTTCGCGCCGCCACCCGGACGCAGCTCAACATTGTGGATGGTGGTACCAACCGGGATGTTGCGCAGCGGCAGGTTGTTGCCGGGCTTGATGTCAGCGGCGGGGCCGGACTCCACGACGGTGCCCTGCGAGACGCCGACGGGCGCGAGGATGTAGCGCTTCTCGCCGTCGAAGTAGTGCAGCAGGGCGATGCGGGCGGTGCGGTTCGGGTCGTACTCGATGTGAGCGACCTTGGCCGGGACACCGTCCTTGTCGTAGCGACGGAAGTCGATGATCCGGTACGCACGCTTGTGACCGCCACCGATGTGGCGAGTCGTGATGCGACCCTGGTTGTTGCGGCCGCCCTTTTTGGGAAGGGGCTTGGTCAGCGACTTCTCCGGCGTGGTCCGAGTGATCTCGGCGAAGTCGGCCACCGACGAGCCACGACGGCCCGGGGTGGTCGGCTTGTACTTACGAATAGCCATGTTCAGTCAGTCCTTCTCACGCGCCGAAGATGTCGATGCGGTCGCCCTCAGCCAGGGAGACGATCGCGCGCTTGGTGTCGGGGCGCTTGCCCAGGCCGTAACGAGTACGACGGGCCTTGCCCTTGCGGTTGATCGTGTTGACCGAGGTCACCTTGACGTCGAACACCTTCTCGACCGCGATCTTGATCTCGGTCTTGTTCGCGTCGGGGCGAACGACGAAGGTGTACTTGTTCTGGTCGAGGAGGCCGTAGCTCTTCTCGGAGACCACCGGCGCGATCAGGATGTCGCGGGGGTCATAGTGCAGCGTGCTCACTTGTTAGCCTCCTCATCAGACGCAGCCTTCTCAGAAGCAGCCTTCTTGCCGGCCTCGACGAAGCCAGCGGCAATGGCGTCCTCAGCGGACTTGAAGTAGAACTCCGCCTTGGTGGACTCGTACCAACGGCCGCCCGGGGCGTGGAACTTCTTGTCCTTGCCCTTGACGTTGCCCTTGATCTCGAAGCCCTCGGGAGCCGAGCCGTCCTCGAGCGGCGCGACAGCGCCCTCGGGGAGGTCGTTCGCCTTGGCGGGCTCGACGGCGGCTTCCTTGGTCGCGTCCTTCTCGACCTCACCGATGGTGACGGTCTCCTTGGCAGCGACGACCGGCTTGCCCGAGACGAAGATCTCGTAGGCCGGCTTGGAGAAGACAACATCGTCGGAGACGAGGACGTCGTAGGTGTTGAGCTGGTCGGCCCAGAGCAGGTGAACCTCAGGCACGTTGCGCAGGCTCAGCGCGGCGACGGACTCGGAGCGGTCCAGGACGACGAGGTAACGCTTGACGTCCGAGATCGCCTTGAGGGCGGTCAGCGCGGTCTTGGTCGAGGGCGCCTCGAGGGCGAACTCGGCGACGTGGATCTGGCCGGCACGAGCCCGGTCCGAGAGGGCACCGCGGAGAGCGGCAGCCTTCATCTTCTTGGGGGTGCGCTGGCTGTAGTCACGCGGCTGCGGGCCGTGGACGGTGCCACCACCGGCGAACTGCGGCGCACGGGTCGAACCCTGGCGGGCGCGACCGGTGCCCTTCTGCTTGTAGGGCTTGCGGCCACCGCCGCGGACTTCGCCGCGGGTCTTGGTGGAGTGCGTGCCCTGGCGCGCAGCAGCCTGCTGCGCGACGACGACCTGGTGGATCAGCGGGATGTTGACCTCAACATCGAAGATCTCAGCCGGGAAGTCGACCTTGACGGTCTTGATAGCCATGATCAGGCCTCCAGCTTCTTAGCAGCCGAGCGGAGGACCACGAGACCACCCTTGGGGCCAGGAATGGCGCCCTTGACCAGGATGAGGCCCTTCTCGGTGTCGACGGCGTGCACGGTCAGGTTCTGGGTGGTGACGGTGTCAGTACCCATGTGACCGGCCATGCGGACGCCCTTGAAGACGCGACCGGGCGTGGCGCAAGCGCCGATCGATCCCGGCTTGCGGTGGTTGCGGTGAGCACCGTGGGAGGCGCCGACACCGTGGAAGCCGTGACGCTTCATGACACCCGCGAAACCCTTGCCCTTCGAGGTGCCCGTCACGTCGATCTCCTCGCCGATGGCGAAGGTGTCGACGGGGAGCTCCTGGCCGGCGGCGTAGGACGCGGCGTCGGCGGTGCGGATCTCAGCCAGGTGACGGCGCGGCGTGGTGCCGGCCTTCTCGAACTGGCCGGCGCCCGGCTTGTTCACCTTGCGGCCGTCGATCTCGCCGTAGCCGATCTGGACGGCGTTGTAGCCGTCGACCTCGGGGGTGCGGACCTGGGTCACGACGTTGGTGTTCGCCGCGATGACGGTCACAGGGACGACGATGTTGTTCTCGTCCCACAGCTGGGTCATGCCGAGCTTGGTGCCCAGGAGACCCTTCACGTTGCGTTCGATCGTCATGTCGTCAACCTCAGAGCTTGATCTCGATGTCGACACCAGCAGGCAGGTCGAGCCGCATGAGGGAGTCAACAGTCTTCGGGGTCGGGTCGATGATGTCGATGAGGCGCTTGTGGGTGCGCATCTCGAAGTGCTCGCGCGAGTCCTTGTACTTGTGGGGCGAGCGGATGACGCAGTACACGTTCTTCTCGGTCGGCAGCGGCACCGGGCCGGCGACCTTGGCACCCGTACGGGTGACCGTGTCCACGATCTTTCGCGCCGAGGTGTCGATCACCTCGTGGTCATAGGCCTTGAGCCTGATGCGGATCTTCTGTCCCGCCATCTGTCTCTCTCGTCCTTCTTGGTCAGCGTGCCGCGTGCTACAGGCTTCCTCCGGCTGAGTCGGCCCGGTTGCTCACCTCTGGCTCCGACCCCCGCGGTCGGGCGTGTCGCGGATGATGTTCAGAGGAACACCAATGCAAACAACGCCGACGTCACGTCGGGACTTTCACCATCAGCTTCACTGGAACCACGCCTTCGGGATGGGCACACGGCGACCACAGACCACATCCGGACAGGCTGACAGCCTGCTCAGGTGACGCGATTCAGTAGTCAAGGTGTGCGCACCCCAGCGAACGTTCACTGGAGCAACCAGAGAATCTTGGCACGCGTACGCAGGTGGCTCCAAATCAACGATGTCCTCTGGGTCGCTCTGAGAGGATGCCCCCAACCGAGCGAGATCGCCGGTCGTCGTGACGAGGAGCATCAGGATGTCAGGAGCGTGGCCACCCCCACCGGGTGAGCAACCTCAGCAGGGTGCGGCCAACCCGTCCACCCCTCCCCCACCGGGCCAGCCGGTGCACCCTCAGCAGGTGCATCCTCACCCCGCCCAACCGACATGGACGCAGCCGCTGCCACCGGCCCACAAGCCAGGAGCGATCCCGCTGCGCCCGCTGGGGCTCGGTGACATCCTCGACGGAGCCTTCCGGCTCGTCCGCTTCAACCCGGGCGCCACGGTCGGCGCCTCGGTCCTCGTGGCCGCGCTCGCGATGGCCATCCCGCTGGGGGTGTCCGCGGCGATGACCTTCTCCGGCGACAGCCTGGATTGGTTCGGAGCCACCCTCGAGGACCCCGACTACGCGCCCAGCAACTCCGAGATCCTCAGCATCGTGGCGGCCGTCGGCTCCCTCGTCCTCGGCACGATCCTGCAGGTGATCGGGGCGATCCTGGTCGCCGGGATGATCTCCCACGTGGCCCACGCCGCCGCGATCGGCCGCAAGCTCACCCTCAGCCAGGCCTGGGCAGCGACCCACGGAAACCGCTGGCGGCTGATCGGGCTCGCGCTGCTGACGACGCTGGTCTTCATCCTGGTCCTGGCGGTCGCGATCACGCCCGTGGTCGTGCTCGCGATCTTCGTCGACAGCCCTGCCCCAGCCATCCTGGTCGGCATTCTGATGTTCCTGCTGCTGATCGTGGCCTCCCTCTTCCTGACGGTGCGGCTCTACCTGCTCTCGGTGCCGTCGCTGATGCTCGAGAACACCGGTGTCTTCGGCGCCATCGGCCGGGCCTGGCGGCTGTCGGCACGCCAGTTCTGGCGCCTCTTCGGAATCTGGCTGCTGGCCAGCATCATCGTCGGCTTCGTCTCCCAGATCGTCGCCTTCCCGATCAGCATGGTCGCCAGCGTGGTCGGCATCGTGCAGCCGGATCTCTACTTCTTCGCGACCATCGCCGGCAGCGCCGTCTCGACCGTCGTCGCGGCCGCCATCGTGGCTCCATTCAGCGGAGCGGTGACCAACCTGCAGTATCTCGACCAGCGCATCCGCAAGGAGTCCTACGAGGTCGAGCTGATGGAGCAGGCCGGGCTGCTGAGCAGATGATCCTCCTCCAACTGGCCCCTCCTCTGGAACCGACGCCCGAGGAAGGTCGCTCCTGGCTCCGGCGTGAGCTGGCCGACCCGGAGTACCACGAGCTCGACCTCGTCCAGCGGATCCTGCGCTGGATCGAGCGCACCCTGTCCGACGGCATCCCGTCAGCGGGCGACGTGCCGTGGGCGCAGACCGTCGCCGCCATGATCGTCTTCGCGGCGATCCTAGTGGGGCTCGGCCTGCTGGTCTCCCGCGCCCGACGCAGTCCCCGAGCAGCCCGCGACCGCGGCGGGGACGTGCTCACCGACGAGTCGCTGTCGGCAGCCGCTCTGCGGGAGCGGGCCGAGGCTGCGTACGCATCGGGGGACCATGGCGCAGCGGTGATCGACGGCTTCCGGGCACTGGCCAGGCGCCAGGTCGAGCGCGGCCGGCTCGCGGAGGATCTGGGGCTGACCGCCGCCGAGGTCGCGGCGAGCCTGGAGCGGGAGATGCCGCTCGATGGCCGCGCCGGCCGGGCCGCGGAGCTGTTCAACGAGGTGCTCTACGGCAACCACCCTGCCACGCGTGAGCAGGCCGAGGGCGTGCTGGCTCTCGAGCAGGAGCTGGCGGTGAGCCGATGAGCATCACCGACGAGGTCTCGACAGGCTCGACCACCGGGCGACCAGGCCCGACCACCGGCGTGGCCGGCTGGTTCAGCCGGCACCGTCCGTTCCTGGCGGTCGCGCTCGCCATCGTGGTCGCGGTCACGCTGGCGTACATCGCGACGCCGAAGGGCCAGGAGTCCTATGCCCGCTATGACCCCGAGAGCCCGGATCCCGAGGGCACCCGGGCGCTGGTCCGGGTGCTCGAGGACCACGGGGTCGAGGTCGACATCGTCCGGTCCGCCAAGCGCCTGGAGAGCGCCGAGATCGGGCAGGACACGACGGTCTTCGTGACCGGCACCGACGCGCTCGGCGAGAACACCGCCAACAGGCTGCGCGAGCGCGCCGACGGCGCCGACCTGATCCTCTCCGACCCTCCGCCCTACGTCTCGGCGATGCTCGGCATCCCCTACGCGCTCTCCCAGACGCCTGAGACGGTCGAGGCGGACTGCGACGACCCGCGCTGGGAGGGGCTCAGCATCCAGGCCGACGCGGTCACCGCGTACGACGCCGGCTCCTGCTTCCCGCACGAGGGCGGCGCGGTGCTCGCGCCCGCCGACGGGCTCACCGTCTGGGGCGCACCACAGGTGCTGACCAACGACCAGATCCTGCGGGCGGACAACGCCGCGGTCGCGCTGCGGCTGCTGGGCGGCAACGACCGCCTGGTCTGGTACGTCCCCTCCTTCGACGACCTCGCCCCCGACGAGGCCCACTCCGCCGGGTCGCTGCTGCCGGACTGGATCAGGCCGGCTCTGTGGATCCTGCTGCTCGCGGTCGTGGCCTTCGCCCTCGCCCGCGGGCGACGGCTGGGGCCGCTGGCGGTGGAGCCGCTGCCGGTCCATGTCCGCGCCGCGGAGACCACCCGCAGTCTGGGCCGGCTCTACCGCCGTTCCGGCGACCGCGCCCACGCAGCGACGACGCTTCGGCACGCCGCCCGCGCCCGCCTCGCCCGGCGACTGCGGCTGGACCGGGAAGCCACCACGGAGGCCGTCGTACGCGCCGTCGTCCATCGCACCGGACGATCCGACCTCGAGGTCTCCGCGCTGCTCACCGACTCTCCGATGAAGAACGACCAGGACCTGATCACGCTGGCCAATGCGCTGGCGGCCCTTGAGGAAGAGGTACGACACCCATGACCCAATCCGAGACCATGCCCCACGTCTCGCCCGACGCCGCGCGCGAGCGCCTCACCGCGGTCAGGGCCGAGGTCGCCAAGGCGGTCGTCGGGCAGGACGCCGCGGTCTCCGGGCTGCTGGTCGCGCTGGTGTGCGGCGGCCACGTGCTCATGGAGGGCGTGCCCGGCACCGCCAAGACCCTGCTGGTGCGGTCGCTGTCGGCGGCGCTCTCCGTGGAGACCCGGCGGGTGCAGTTCACCCCCGACCTGATGCCCGGCGACATCACCGGCTCGATGGTGGTCGAGTCCTCCCACGGTTCGCTGACGTTCCGGGAAGGGCCGGTCTTCACCAACCTGCTCCTCGCCGACGAGATCAACCGCACCCCGCCGAAGACGCAGTCGGCGCTGCTCGAGGCGATGGAGGAGGGGCAGGTCTCGGTCGACGGGGTCACCCGGCCGCTGCCGAAGCCTTTCCTGGTGGCCGCGACCCAGAACCCCATCGAGTACGAGGGCGTCTACCCGCTCCCCGAGGCGCAGCTGGACCGGTTCCTGCTCAAGGTCGTCCTGCCGGTGCCCGAGCGCGCCGACGAGGTGCAGATCCTCACCCGGCACGCCTCCGGCTTCGACCCGCGAGACGTCACCGCTGCCGGAGTCACCGCAGTGGCCTCGGGCGCCGACATCGAGGCCGCACGACAGCTGGTCGGCTCGGTCCAGGTCTCCCCGGAGGTCACCGGCTACATCGTCGACATCGCCCGGGCGACCCGCGAGTCCCCGTCACTGTCGGCCGGGGTGTCTCCGCGCGGCGCCACCGCGCTGCTCCGCGCCGCGCGCGCCTGGGCATGGCTCGCGGGTCGTGACTTCGTCACCCCGGACGACGTGAAGTCGCTGGCCCACGCCACCCTCGCCCACCGTCTGGCCCTGCGCCCCGAGGCCGAGCTCGAGGGTGTCCAGGTCGCCCAGGTCCTCTCCTCCGCCATCGGCGCCGTCCCCGTTCCCCGATGACCATGCCCCGAGAAGTCACCTTCTGGCGCCGAGAGCTCAGTTTCTGGGCTCGAGACGTCAGTTTCTCCCGGACGAGGCGGCATTGATGGCGATCACCTGGCGCGTCGCGCTGCTCATGCTGGCCGGCATCATCCCGGTCGTCCTGCGTCCGGGGGCGGGCACCGCTGCGATCTGGATCGTGCTCGTGGTCGTGCTGGTGCTGGCCGATGTGCTCCTGGCTCCGAAGCCGGCGGCTCTGGAGATCGGCCGGAAGCCGCTCGGCGGGATCCGGCTGGGTGACTCGACGACCTCGGAGCTGGTGGTCCGCTCCCCCGATCGGCGCGTCAGAGCGTTGGTGCGCGACGCCTGGCAGCCCACCGCCGGCGCGACTGGCAACCGACACCGGATCCGGCTCGGCCGAGGCGAGAGCACCAGGCTGCGTACGCCGCTGCGGCCGCGCCGCCGCGGAGACCTGCGCGCGCTCGGGGTGACGGTCCGTAGCTTCGGACCCATGGGCCTGGGCGCACGGCAGAGCACGCGCCCGGTCGACGGCTCGGTGCGGGTCCTGCCCGCGTTCGAGTCCCGCAAGCACCTCCCGTCCCGGCTTCAGCGTCTCCGCGAGCTCGACGGCCGTGCAGCGGTGCGGGTGCGCGGGCAGGGAACGGAGTTCGACTCGCTGCGGGAGTATGTCCGTGGCGACGACGTCCGCTCCATCGACTGGCGCACCACCGCCCGCTCGCGCACCGTCGTGGTGCGCACCTGGCAACCGGAGCGGGACCGCCGCGTCGTGCTGGTGCTCGACACGTCCCGCACCTCGGCCGCCCGGGTCGAGGGCACCGGCGGCGGGGTGCCGCGGCTCGACTCGGCGATGGACGCCGGGCTCCTGCTCGCCGCCATCGCCTCCCGGGCAGGCGACCGGATCGACTTCATCGCCGGCGACCTGCGCGTCCGTTCCCGGGTCCGGCTCGCCGGACAGCGCGACGTCACCCAGCGTCTGCAGGAGGCGATGGCCGACCTCGAGCCGGTCATCGCCGAAGCCGACTGGTCCAATCTCGCCGGCGCGGTCGCGGGCCTCGGTCGCCACCGCGCGCTCGTGGTCCTGCTGACGCCCCTCGACCCGCACGCGATCGAGGAGTCACTCCTCCCCGTCTTGCCGGTCCTGACCCAGCACCACCGCGTCGTCCTCGCCTCGGTCCGCGACCCCGAGCTCGAGGCCACCGCGACTGCGCGGGACACCCTCGAGGACGTCTACGCCGCGGCCGCCGCCGAGCAGACGCTGCGCCGCCGCGAGCACACCGCCGCCATGCTCCGCACCCTGGGCGTCGACATCGTCGACGCCGACGCCGAGTCCCTCCCGCCCGCTCTCGCCGACCACTACCTCCAGCTCAAGGCCACCGGTCAGCTCTGAGGCACGTCCTAAGCCTGGGTGGCGACGCGGTCCTCGAGCAGCCGCTCGTCGATGTCGCCCGTCTCCCCGCGGGAGGCAGCGGCGCGGCCGACGATGAAGACGTACGCGAAGAACGCGAGCTCGGCGAGGATGCCGATGCCGACGCGGGCCCAGGTGGGCAGGGGCGACGGAGTGACGAAGGCTTCGATGATGCCGGAGATGAGCAGCACGACGATGAGACCGAGCGCGATGCCTCCGGCGGTGCGGCCCTCCCGGGCCATCGACTGACCGCGGGTCAGCGGCCCGGGGTCGATCCAGGACCAGAAGATCCGCAGCCCGACGGCGCCGGCGACGAAGACCGCGGTCAGCTCCAGCAGGCCATGGGGCAGGATCAGGCCCCAGAACTGGCCGCCCCGGTCGTGGCGGTGCATCAGGGTGCCGAGGATCGCCAGGTTGGAGATGTTCTGGAACATCGAGTAGATCACCGGCAGTCCGAGCACACCCAGGGCGATGCAGATGAACGAGACCCAGACGTTGTTGACCCAGACCTGGGTGGCGAACGACGAGGCCGCGTGCTCGCTGTAATAGCCCTCGATGTCGTGCTCGACGAGCTGCCTGACCTGCTCCGGACCCAGCAGCGACTGCTCGACCTCCGGGTGGCGCAGAAGCCACCAGATCATCACCGCGGTGACGACCACGTTGGCCACCAGCATCCCCAGCCACCACCAGCGCAGCCGATAGAGCGCGGCAGGGAACCGATGGGTGAAGAACCGCAGGACGCCGGACCAGGTGCTGGTCCGGGTCCCGGTGGTGCGGTTTCGGGCCGCGGCCAGCAGCACCGAGAGATGCTGGACCACCGTCGGGTCGGGGGCGTTGCTGCGTACGACCGAGAGCTGGGTGCTCACCCTTTGGTAGAGCTCGACCAGCTCGTCGGCCTGGGCACCGCTCAGCCGGCGCTCGGCCAACAGCTCCTGGAGCCTGGTCCGGTCGGCCGCGGTCGCGGCCAGATACGCATCGAGATCCACGCCCGCAGCGTACGCTGACCGCCATGACCCTCGCGCCGCAATCGCCCGAGCGACGTCCTCCGGAGCAGAGCCTCCCCCAAGAACGTGAGCTGCTGACCGACGACGACCTCGTCACCGGCGACGCGGTCGCCCTCGACCTACCGGCGGCCGGGCTGGGGATGCGGCTGCTCTCCGGCCTGATCGACGTGCTGGTGACCTGCGTCCTGCTGGTGGTCTTCCTGATCCTCTTCATGACCGCGACCTTCGACACCGACGAGGCGCTCGCCTGGGCCGCCTACATCGCGGCGACCGCCGCGGTCCTGGTCGTCTTCCCGACTGCCATCGAGACGCTCACCCGCGGCCGGTCGCTCGGCAAGCTGGCGCTCGGACTGCGGACGGTGCGGGACGAGGGCGGCGCGATCAGCTTCCACCACGCGTTCATCCGTGCCTTGGTCGGCGTCGTCGAGATCTACGGCACCAGCGGTGCCGCTGCCCTGATCACGGCGATGATCCACCCCCGCGGCAAGCGCCTCGGCGACATCGCCGCCGGGACCTACGTCATCCGCGTCCGGGTTCCACTGAACCGTCCGGCGCCGGTCCAGATGCCGCCCGGCCTCACGGCCTGGGCCTCCCGTGCGGACGTCGCCGCCATCCCCGTCGGTCTGAGCCTGGCGGTGCGCCGGTTCCTCTCCGGCGAGGTCGGCACCTCCACCGATCCGGTCCGCCGCCACGCACTCGCCGAGCGGCTGGCTACCCACGTGCAGACCTACGTCGCCCCTGGCCCTCCCCCGGGCACACCGCCCGAGGCCTACCTGGCCGCAGTGCTCGCGACCCGCCGCGATCGGGACGCCGCCCGGCTCGCCCGCGACGGAGATCTCCGGAAGCGGCTCACCGCGCGCTAGCGCGCCAGACGCTTGGCGCTCAGCCCGACCGACTTCAGCTCCAACGCGGCCAGCTTCGTCACGACCTCGACGTCCCCCTCGCGCCAGGCCTTGACCGGATCGTCGCTGATCTTCACCAGCTTGTGCAGCGGCTGGGTCGACATCGCTCGCAGCGCCACGAGATCGGCGGCCGTACCCGCCTCCAGGAACCGCTGTGTCGAGGTGGCTCTGCGGATGAACCGCCACCGCAGCGGCACGTAGACCAGCATCCACATCAGCACCGGAAACACCACGACCGCGATCGCCAGCCCGATCGCGATGCTGGCCACGGCCTCGACCTGCGCCTCGCCGGCCGCGGCGAGCTGATCGGCTGCCTTCGCGGCCCCCGTGAACGGCGCCGCGATCCCGTCCTTGACCAGCGGCAGGTCATCGACCCTGCCGGCCGCCTCGAGCATCCTCTCGGAGAGCGAGGTGCCGGCGGCGTCCATCTTCTCGCCGGGCAGGGCGAGCGCCGAGACCATCTCGTGGACGAACCTGCCGATGAGGACCCACCCGACGATCCACACCACCGTCAGCAGGTCGGTGAACAGCTGGGCAACGCGCCGCGTGGGCGTATCGGCGTACCACTTCATGGCACTGATCCTTGCGGCTCCGAGCCCACAGATCAGTGACGACACGGGCAGTTCGGGTCAACGCCTCCGGTAGAGCAGGTCGGTGATGACCCGATCCTTGGCCAGCCCCTTGCGCTCGAACTTGGTGATCGGACGCTCGTCCCAGCGGTCGACCGCTCCCCCGCTCAGCAGCGGCTCGGCGTCGAGGACCTCGACCATCTGCTCGGCGTACTCGACCCAGTCGGTCGCCAGCCGCCAGATGCCACCTGTCTGGAGCCGTTCGGCGACCATCCGCGCGTTGGCGGGCGTGACCAGGCGTCGCTTGTGGTGGCGGGTCTTGTGCCACGGGTCGGGGAAGAACGTCCAGACCTCGCTGACCGACTCGGGGGCGACGAGGTTCTCGAGGGTCCAGAGCGCGTCGACGCTGCAGAACCGCACGTTGGTCGCCCCGGCGGCGCCCACTCGGGCGAGGCTCTCCGCTACGCCGGGCCGCCAGACCTCCAGCGCCAGGATGTTGGTCTCGGGACGGTTGGCCGCCAACACCGCGGTCGCCTCTCCTACGCCGCCGCCGATGTCGACGATCAGGGGCGCCTTGCGGCCGAACCAGCTCTCCAGCGAGAAGCCGGGCTCGTCGACCGCCTCGTCCGGGATGACCCACTCCTCGGCGTACGCGTCCCAGGCGCGCTGCTGCTTGGCGTCCAGGCGGCTGCCTCGGCGGGCGTAGGTGAGGACTTCTCTTACCGTGCGGCCATCTTCTAGGAGCTTTTGGTGGGGCCTTGCGGGGCGTACGGGCGTGTCTGGATCTGTCACTTCTCTTGCCTTGGTCTCGTGGCGCGCCGACGCGGCGCAATCCGGTCCTCGCTTCGCTCCGGTCCGTTTGCGCCGAGTCAGCGGTCGTTCGATCGCTTGACCACAGCGAAGGACCCCCTTCGCCTTTCGGCTCCGGGGGCCCTTCACTGTGGATCAGACGATCACTTGATGATCTTCGTAACCCGACCCGCGCCGACGGTGCGACCGCCCTCACGGATAGCGAACTTCAGACCCTCGTCCATCGCGATGGGCTGGATGAGCTCGACCGACATCTCGGTGTTGTCACCCGGCATGACCATCTCGGTGCCCTCGGGGAGGGTCACAACGCCGGTCACGTCCGTGGTCCGGAAGTAGAACTGCGGACGGTAGTTGTTGAAGAACGGCGTGTGACGGCCACCCTCCTCCTTCGAGAGGATGTAGACAGAGCCCTCGAAGTTGGTGTGCGGGGTGGTGGTGCCCGGCTTGATGACAACCATGCCGCGCTCGACGTCCTCGCGCTTGGTGCCGCGGAGCAGCAGCCCGACGTTCTCGCCGGCCTGGCCCTCGTCGAGCAGCTTGCGGAACATCTCGACGCCGGTGACGGTCGACTTCTGCGAGGTCTCGCGGATGCCGACGATCTCGACCTCTTCGCCGACCTTGACGATGCCGCGCTCGATACGACCGGTGATGACGGTGCCACGACCGGTGATCGTGAAGACGTCCTCGACGGGCATCAGGAACGGCTTGTCGGTCTCACGAGCCGGGGTCGGGATGTAGTCGTCGACGGCCTGCATGAGCTCGGCGACGGAGTCCATCCACTTCTCCTCGCCCTGCAGGGCGGGGAAGGCGGCAACGCGCACGACCGGCAGGTCGTCACCCGGGAACTCGTACTCGCTGAGGAGCTCGCGCACCTCCATCTCGACGAGCTCGATGAGCTCCTCGTCGTCGACCATGTCGCACTTGTTGAGCGCGACGACGATCGACGGCACGCCGACCTGGCGGGCCAGGAGCACGTGCTCCTTGGTCTGCGGCATCGGGCCGTCGGTGGCGGCGACCACGAGGATCGCGCCGTCCATCTGCGCGGCACCGGTGATCATGTTCTTGATGTAGTCCGCGTGACCCGGGCAGTCGACGTGAGCGTAGTGACGCGACTCGGTCTGGTACTCGATGTGCGCGATCGAGATCGTGATCCCGCGCTGGCGCTCCTCGGGGGCCTTGTCGATGTCCTCGAACGCGAACTCCGGGTTCAGGTCCGGGTACTTCGCGTGCAGCACCTTCGAGATCGCCGCGGTAAGGGTGGTCTTACCGTGGTCGATGTGACCGATGGTGCCGATGTTGACGTGCGGCTTGTTCCGCTCGAACTTCGCCTTAGCCACTGTGGGCTCCTCCTGGTGTGATTTTCTTACTGACTCGTACTGAAAGGTGGTGCTGCCGAAGTCCCTGGACGGGCGACCCGAAGGTCACTCGCCACGGGCCTTCTTGATGATCTCGTCGGCGACGTTCGTGGGAACCTCGGCGTACGAGTCGAACTCCATCGAGTACGACGCCTGACCACTGGTCTTGGACCGGAGGTCACCGACGTACCCGAACATCTCGGAAAGCGGGACGAGCGCGTTGACGACCATGTCGCCGTGACGCTCCTCCTGCGAGGAAACCTGGCCGCGGCGGGAGTTGATGTCGCCGATCACGGTGCCCAGGAAGCTATCCGGGGTGGTGACCTCGACGGCGAACATCGGCTCCAGCAGAACGGCCTTCGCCATGCGGGCGGCCTCCTTGAAGGCCTGGTTGCCGGCGATCTTGAAGGCGAGCTCGGAGGAGTCGACGTCGTGGTAGGCGCCGTCCTCGAGCGATACCTTCACATCGACCATGGGGAAGCCAGCGAGGATGCCGAACTCCATGGCGTCCTGAGCACCCTGGTCGACCGAAGGGATGTACTCCTTCGGCACGCGACCACCGGTGACGTTGTTTGCGAACTCGTAGCCCGCGCCCTGGCCGGTCTCCTCGTCGATGTTGGGCTCGACGGAGATGACGACCTTCGCGAACTGACCCGAACCACCGGTCTGCTTCTTGTGGGTGTAGCTGTGGTTCGAGACCTTCTTGCGAAGCGTCTCGCGGTAGGCGACCTGCGGCTTGCCGACGGTCGCCTCGACCTTGAACTCGCGCTTCATCCGGTCGACGAAGACCTCCAGGTGAAGCTCGCCCATACCGGCGATGATCGTCTGGCCGGTCTGCTCGTCGGACTTGACCGTGAAGGTCGGGTCCTCCTCGGTGAGCCGCTGGATCGCCGTGCCGAGCTTCTGCTGGTCGCTCTTGGTCTTCGGCTCGATGGCGACCTCGATCACCGGAGCCGGGAAGGACATCGACTCGAGCACGACCGGGTTGGACGGGTCGCACAGGGTGTGACCGGTCTTGGTGTCCTTCAGACCCATGACCGCCACGATCTGGCCGGCGCCCACCGACGCGATCTCCTCACGCTTGTTCGCGTGCATCTGGTAGATCTTGCCGATGCGCTCCTTGCGGCCATTGATCGGGTTGACCACGGTCGCACCCGCCTCGACCTTGCCGGAGTAGACGCGCAGGTAGAACAGCTTGCCCAGGTGCGGGTCGGAGGCGATCTTGAAGATCAGACCGGAGAACGGCTCGGACTCGGAAGGCTGGCGAGTGACCTCGACCTCCTCGTCCTTGACGTCGTGGCCGATGATCGACTCGACATCGAGCGGCGAGGGCAGGTAGTCGACGACCGCGTCGAGCAGGGGCTGGACGCCCTTGTTCTTGAACGCCGTGCCGGTGAGGATCGGGTTGAGCTTGTCGGCCAGGGTCGCGCGACGGATGGCGGCCTTCAGGGTGGGCACGTCGAAGACGTCGCCCTCCTCGAGGTAGACCTCCATGATGTCGTCGTCAGCCTCGGCGAGGGTCTCGACCAGCTTCTCGCGGTATTCCGCAGCCTTGTCGGCGAGGTCGGCCGGGATCTCCTCGACCGTGTAGTCCTCACCCATCTCGGTCTCGCCGCGCCAGACCTTGGCGTGCATCTCGACCAGGTCGACGACACCGATGAAGTCGGACTCGGCACCGATCGGCAGCTGCAGCACCAGCGGGGTGGCGTGCAGCTTGTCGACGATCGAGTCGACGACCATGTAGAAGTCGGCACCGGTGCGGTCGAGCTTGTTGACGAAGCACATCCGCGGGACGGCGTACTTGTTCGCCTGACGCCACACGGTCTGCGACTGCGGCTCGACACCGGCGACACCGTCGAAGACGGCGACGGCACCGTCGAGGACGCGCAGCGAGCGCTCCACCTCGACCGTGAAGTCGACGTGCCCCGGGGTGTCGATGATGTTGATCTGGTGGTCCTTCCACCAGCAGGTCGTCGCGGCAGACGTGATCGTGATGCCGCGCTCCTGCTCCTGCTCCATCCAGTCCATCGTGGCTGCGCCTTCGTGGACCTCACCGATCTTGTACGAGATTCCGGTGTAGAACAGGATGCGCTCGGTGGTGGTGGTCTTACCGGCATCGATGTGCGCCATGATGCCGATGTTGCGGACCACATTGAGGTCCGTGGTGATGTCGACGGCCACTGTCTTCAGCGTTCCTTAAAGAGATTGTCTTCGGTCTGGATTGGCGGGGTGCCCACATCGTGCGGTGAGCACCCCGCCATACGTCACCAGCGGTAGTGCGCGAAGGCCTTGTTGGACTCGGCCATCTTGTGGGTGTCCTCGCGCTTCTTCACAGCGGCACCGAGGCCGTTGCTCGCGTCGAGGATCTCGTTCATCAGACGCTCGGCCATCGTCTTCTCACGACGGTCCTGGGCGTAGCCGACGAGCCAGCGCAGCGCGAGCGTGGTGCCACGCGTGCCCTTGACCTCGATCGGGACCTGGTAGGTCGCGCCACCGACGCGGCGGGACTTGACCTCGATGGCCGGCTTCACGTTGTCCATCGCACGCTTGAGCGTGACCACGGGGTCGGTGCCGGTCTTCTCGCGGCAGCCCTCCAGCGCGGTGTAGACGATGCGCTGAGCGACCTGCTTCTTGCCGTCCTGCAGGACCTTGCTGACGAGCTGGGTTACGAGCTGCGAGCCGTAGACGGGGTCGACGACGAGCGCACGCTTGGGAGCGGGACCCTTACGAGGCATGTCACTTCTCCTTCTTCGCGCCGTAGCGCGAACGGGCCTGCTTGCGGTTCTTGACACCCTGGGTGTCGAGCGTGCCGCGGATGATCTTGTAGCGAACGCCGGGGAGGTCCTTCACACGACCGCCGCGGACGAGCACGATGGAGTGCTCCTGAAGGTTGTGACCCACGCCCGGGATGTAAGCGGTGACCTCGACGCCGGAGGAGAGGCGCACACGGGCGACCTTCCGGAGGGCGGAGTTCGGCTTCTTCGGGGTGGTGGTGTAGACGCGCGTGCAGACGCCACGGCGCTGCGGCGATCCCTTGAGGGCAGGCGTCTTCGACTTAGTCGCCTTGTCCTCGCGGCCCTTGCGGACCAGCTGGTTGATTGTGGGCACCTCGGTGGTTCCCCTTCTTTTCTGCTCTCACTACGCGGCGCTCTACCGCGAAGGATCAAATGTTGTGCGTCCAGGTGGTGCGATACCAACTGGTCCCGCCTCGCCCCCGAGGTCGGGCGTGTCGCCCTTACCTCAACGCACGTGTTGGCGGATCTCTCGAACCGACCCCCACAGGGGGGCGCCGAACCCGGGTCCGAGACCTTTTCTCGAGCTTGTTCCGGGCACGCGCGACGGCCTGGTTGTCCCAGACACGCTTCAGAGGCTACCCGGCGGCCTGAGAGGGGGTCAAAACGGCCCGGATACCACCTCGGAGCGCGACCAGGAGCAGGACCCCCGCAAGCGTGCCGAACAGGACCATGGTGCCACTGGCGTACAAGGTCGTGCGGGCGCCGAAGTGCTCGCCGATGAAGCCGATGAGCGGGGCCCCGAGCGGGGTGCCGCCCATCAGGACGGTCATGTAGATCGCCATCACCCGGCCACGGAACTCAGGCGCCGCCTCGGTCTGCATGGTGGCGTTGCAGGCATTGAGCACCGTGATCGTGCAGAACCCGACGATCGGGCCGGTCAGGGCGAACAAGGCGTACGTCGGCATGAATCCCGACACGATGATGGACAGTCCGAACCCGGTCGCGGCCGCCACGATCAGCCGGAGCGGGATTCGGGTGCGGCGGGCGCCGAGCAGAGCTCCGGAGAGCGAGCCGACGGCCAGGACGGTGCCGAGGAGGCCGTACTCGCTGGCGCCCTTGCCGAACTCCTCGGTCGCCATCAGCGCCGAGGTGATCGGGAAGTTCGCCCCGAACGTACCGACGAAGAAGACGATGACGAGCACCATCAGCATCTTGGGCTGCGTACGGACGTAGCCGACCCCTTCTCGCAGCATCCCGCGCCGCCGGGCGACCGGGTCGGGCGAGCGGAGCTCGCCGGTGTTCATCCGCTGCAGCTGTCCGATGACGGCGAGGTAGGAGACGGCGTTGATGAGGATGACCCAGCCGGTCGCCTGTGGACCGCCGCCCAGCGCGCCGATGAGCAGCCCGGCAGTCGCCGGTCCGATCAGGCGGGCGAGGTTGAACGAGGCCGAGTTGAGGCCGACGGCGTTGGTGACGTCGTCGGGGTGGACCATCTCCGAGACGAACGACTGCCGGCCGGGGCCGTCGAAGGCGGCACCGATGCCGAAGAGGAAGGCGACCAGGTAGACCATCCACACCTCGGCGTTGCCGCTGACCGCGAGCACACCGAGGAGCAGCGACATCAGCGCCATCCAGCCCTGGGCCACCTGCAGCAGGCGGCGCTTCGGGAAGCGGTCCGCGATGACCCCGGCATAGGGGCTGAGCAGAAGGATGGGCAGGAACTGCAGGCCGGTGGTGATGCCGAGGGCCGCTCCCCCGCCGCCCAGGCTCAGAACCAGCCAGTCCTGGGCGATGCGTTGCATCCAGGTGCCGACGTTGGAGACGACACTGCCGGCCAGGTACAGGCGGTAGTTGTGGCTGCGCAGGGAACGGAACGTGGGGCTCAACTGGTAGCTATTCTCTCCATGATCGAAGCGGCAGTGCGGATGGCGGCGAGCTCGTCGGCATCGAGGCCGACGAGCTGCTGGGCAAGCCAGGCGTCCCGGCTGAGCCGGTCCTTGCGTACGGTCCGGCGACCTTTGTCGGTGATCGAGACCAGCACCTGGCGGCGGTCGGTCTCGCCCTGGCGGCGTACGACGTAGCCGCCCTCCTCGAGGAAGTTGACCATCCTGGTCATGCTCGGCGGCTGGACCCGCTCGCGTCCGGCGAGAGCACCGAGGGTCATCTCGTCGTTGGCGTACAACGCCCCGAGCACCGCCATGGACCCCAGGGAGAGGTCGTTGTCGGGGTGGCGCTCGTTGGCGAGACGGCGGCGCATCCGCATGACGGAGGTGCGCAGCACCGACGCGACCTCGGGGATGTCAGAGGTCGCGTCGGACGCGGGAACGGGCTGTGCGGTAGGCATGTCGGCAAGCATAACTGCTTACCGGCGCTAACTATTCCGGCAAGAGACGGCGCCCTGGTGAGGGCGCCGTCACAGGATCAGGACATCGCGGCAAGCATCAGGATGTCGTCACGGCTGTAGGTGCGGCCGGGGTGAGCCTCCGCAAGGTGCTCCTGCACCTTCTCGACCAGCTCGTCATCGGTCTCCGTGCGGAAGTTGGTGCCACAGGGGCAGCGGAGCGAAGCCATCAGGGACCTCCAAGTCGTCAGCGTTCCTCCCCACCCTACCGGCTGGTGATGACCCATAAGATGGGTCCCATGAGCGACCAGTACCGCGACGACGACTATTCCGGCGGCTACCCGGAGCAGCAGCACGACGCGTACGACGGCGACTACTACACCGAGGCTCAGTCCGACGACGGGCGTGGCTACCCCCAGGCCTACGGCTACGACGAGCCGCCGGTCGAGGAGCCGGTCCAGGCCGCGCCCGAGCCGAAGATCGAGCTCGTCGACGAGGACGGCATCCGCGCCTTCGAGCTCGCCACTCTCGGCTGGCTCGTCGGTTTCGTCGCCCTGCTCCCGTTCTGGGGCCTGCTCAACGACCGCGGCTGGACCTGGTGGATCTGGACCTGCCTGGCGGCCTTCGGACTCGGCGCGATCGGCATCGAGCTGACCCGGCGCCGCAAGGTGCGCCGGCTGCGCGCCGAGGGGCTGTAGCCCTGGGGCCTGTTTGAAAACTCGGAAAGCGCCGGCGCCGAGTTTCCATACAGACCCTAGGAGCGGACTCCAGGCCTAGAAGGTCTCGACGTCGACGCTGATGGTGTCGAAGACCGGGTCCGGCAGCGGCAGCGGCTCGTGCTTCTTCGCCAGCCGCACCTCCGAGTGCGCACCGCACCCGTGGTTGAGGCTGACCACCTTGCCGTCGTCGTTGGCGTCGCCGTTGGCGCAGACACCGAAGCTCGAGGCGAGATGTCCGGTCAGCCGGACCAGGAAGCCACAGCTGTGGCACTGGTCGGGGGCAGCCTGCGCGAGCGGCGCCTCGGGGCCGCCGTCGCCGGTGTACCAACGCTCCGCGGCGGCGTCGAAGCCGGAGGTGGACAGGGTCCGGACACGGCCGAGGCCGAGGTCCTTGGCGACCTCGCGCACCTGGGCCTTCTCGTCGGCGTCGAGCGGATCGTCGCCGAAGGCGTACGTCGGGACCAGCCGCGCGTCGTCGTCCTCGACCGGGAGGAGATCCCCGGGCGAGAGGTCGCCGGGCTTGATCCGCTCGCGGTAGGGCACCCAGGCCGGCGCGACGATCGCAGCGTCACCGGGAACCAGGACGATCTCGTTGATCGTCACCGGAGCGTCGACGCCGAATCCCGGGCCGTCCAGCGTGGGCACGGTGACGAGCGTGACCGACCAGTGCCAGCCAACGTATCCCTTGCGGGCGCAGGCGAACAGGTGGGTCACGACGCCTGGGCCGGCGCCCTCCTCGGCCACATGGCCGAGGTGTTCTCCGACGTCACCGGCTGGCACGTCGGACAGGAGCGCGGCGCGGGCCTCGTCGACGGCAGCGACGGCCGTCGCATCGGCGTACGGGGTCGAGATCACGGTCCACATCTTCGCCCACAGGCGTCTCAGGTTCCACTTCGGGGTCACCTTGCGCCACCACAACCTGAACTTACGCACAACGCGTGATCCTCCCAGACGTACGCCGCTACTGCACAGTCACGGCGGCATTCGAAACGACAACACCCGCCGGAGCGTTGCTACGGCGGGTGTTGGTGACACTTGGATCTCGACACGCGAACGCGGCTTCGCAAGCTCAGCCGCGACGCTCGCTCGATCTCGTCTCAGTTCGGCCTCGCTCCAACGCCTGCGAGCCCGAGTCGCTTGACTACTGGAGCGCGCGCGTGGAGACCATGGAGAGGACGTACTCGACGAGCGAGATCAGCGTCGCCTTGGTCGACTGGCGGTCGCGGGCGTCACAGGTGACGATCGGGATGTCCGGGCGCAGAGCCAGAGCCTCACGGATCTGCTCCGGCTTGTAGGCCTGGTTGGCGCCGAAGACGTTGTGTGCGACGACGAACGGCACGTTGCGGGACTCGAAGTAGTCGATCGCGCCGAAGGAGTCGGCGAGACGACGGGTGTCGATGAGCACCACAGCGCCGATGGCACCCTGGGTCAGGTCGTCCCACATGAACCAGAAACGGTTCTGACCGGGTGTGCCGAACAGGTAGAGGATCAGGTCGGAGTCGAGGGAGACCCGGCCGAAGTCCATCGCGACCGTGGTGGTCTTCTTGTTCGGCACTGCGGAGAGGTCGTCGACGCCGGCGGTCGCCTGCGTCATCACGGCCTCGGTCGTCAGCGGAACGATCTCCGAGACGGAACCCACGAAGGTCGTCTTACCAACGCCGAACCCGCCGGCGATGACGATCTTCGCAGACATTGTCGCCTGCTTGGAGTCGGTGGTCACTGCATTACTCCTGTCAAAGCTTCCTCAGGCCGGACAGCACGCGCTCGAGGAGAGCGGTGTCCGGGGCGTCCGGGACCTTGCTGGCGTGCACCTGCACCACGCCGCGCTCCGCAAGGTCACCGATCAGGACTCGGGCGACACCCAGGGGCACCCGGATGAGCGCCGCTACCTCAGCGACGGAACGGCTCTCACGGCAGAGCTCTGCGATCGTCCGCTCCTCGGGCGACCGGACGTAGCCGTCGATCACGTAGCGGTCCGTGATCACCAGGGCTTCTATCGGGAAGACGCGCTTGGGTTGCGTGCGGCCACGGGTCAGGGCATACGGCCTGACCAGCGGCGGCGGTTCGGATGCGTGGTTGCTCACGATCTCGGTCCTAGGGTCGGGGCACTGATCAGGCGCCGGTTCTGGTGTCGGGGGTGAGGGCGGTGGCAACACGCGAGATCAACAGCTGCATCTGGTAGCCAACCTGTCCCAGATCGCAGTCGGGGGCGGCAAGGGCAGCAAGGCTGGAGCCCTCACCAACCGCCATGAGGACCAGATAGCCACCGTCCATCTCGATGACCATCTGCTGGACATTACCCGCCGCGAAGCACCGAGCTGCTCCCTGGGTAAGACTGGTGAGACCGGAGGCGATCGCCGAGAGCTGGTCGGCCCGGTCCGGGGGGAAGTCGACGGAGCTGGCCATCGGCATGCCATCAGCCGACACCAAGATCGCATGAGCGATGTCAGGGGTGCGCTGGGTCAGGCTGTCGACAAGCCAGTCCAGTCCTGCGGGGGCCGTTGTCACTGCTGCTCCTCACCTTCGGGGTTGCTTTCCGCCTCAGCGGGGTTGTTGCGGGCGCGGCTGACGCCCTTCTGGAAGCTGGACAGGCCACGGGTGCGGCGAGCGTCCATATTACGCGGACCTGAGGCCGGTGGGGTGACGGCTGGGGCCGCACCTGGGATCAGGTTCTGACCCGGGACACGCACCGGGAGGCCACCTTGGGTCACCGTCGCCGGCTCCTGCTCCTGCAGCTGCTCCAGCTCCTGCGCCCGGCGCCAACCCTCGTCACCCGGCGAGGACCAGCTCGTCGGCGTGGTCGGTTCGTCGTCCTGAGCGACCGGCTCCTCGACGGGAGCATCCGCCGGGGCGGCCGCAGCGGCGGCGTCGCCGGCCTTGGCACCGGTGTCGGTCTTGGCGGCCGGAGCAGCGATCGGGTCGCTGAGCGGGTCACCCTTGGCCTCCATCGCCCGGCGCGCGCCCAGCGGGCGACGGCGGGTGAACCACTCGGACTGGAGGTCGTCGAAGATCGAGCTTCCCTCGTCATCGAGGATCGGAACCTCGGTGGTCGAGTCGAGCGGGTTCGCCGAGTTGGTCGGCTCCGGAGCCACCGGGCCCATCGGGCCCGGGGCGATCGTGTCACCGGCAGGACCGAACGGGTCGTCGTCGGGGCCGAAGCCCGGCGGCGGCGTACGCGGCGTGGTGCGCTCGTTGGGACGCTCGAAGGTGCGGAACGCGCCGGTGTCGGTGCCGAACGGGCTGCCGCCCTGGCCGCCCGGTTCGCGGCGAGGGAGCTCGCCGGCGTCGGTGCTCGGGTCGAAGCGACCGTCGGGGAAGCGCGCAGCCAGGTCCTCGGCCTTGCGAACCGGGAGCATGCTGGACAGGAAGTTCTGCTGCGGGCCGCTCGGGTTCTGCTGCGGAGCCGGCGGCTGGTTGGAGCCGAACGGGTCCGCGCCGAACTGCTGCTGGCTGCCGCTGAACTGCTGCGGCTGCGGTTGCGCCGGGAAGGTGCCCGTGCGTGCGGCGTGCGGTTCGAAGCCCGGGTCGCCCGGCATCGGCGGGACGCCACCGTAGGCGGGCAGCTGACCCGTGTGCGTGCCGGTCTGTCCGAAGCCGTTGTGCTGGCCGGACTGACCGTCGCCACCCTGCTGCGCGAAGCCCGGCGAACCGCCACCGGAGAGGTTGGGGTGGTTGGAGGCGCCGGGCGTACGGCTCGGCAGCGCCGGGGGCGCTGCGGCGGAGGCCATGGGTGCCTCGGGCGCCGGAAGGGCACCGACGGGCACGTCGTAGGGATTGCCACCGGTATGCGGCTGGGCGTCGTAGGCCGGCATCCCGTACTGCATCTCGTAGGGGAGCTCGCCGGTGCCCGGGTAGCCGCCGGCCTGCTGGCCGTAGCCGCCCTGCTGGAAGGCGTAGGCATCGAAGCCCTGCTGCTGACCCGACGGCGCCTCGACGGCGTGGGCGCCGACGATGGTGGTGACCGGCATCTCGACGCGCGCGACGACACCGCGGGGGCGGTTGGGCACGAGCTCGATGTAGAGGCCGTGACGCGCTGCCAGGCGCGCGACCACGACCAGACCCATCATCCTGGCGACATCGGCGTCGAGACCGGTCGCGCGGCGCAGCTTCAGGTTGGCCGCGTCGAGCTCCTCCGGCGTCATGCCGATGCCGAGGTCCTCGATCTCGACCAGCAGCGGCGCGGCCGGGCCGGCGCGGAAGGTGCGGATCGTGACCGCGGTGTCGGGCGGGGAGAAGTTGGTGGCGTTCTCGATCAGCTCCGCGAGCAGGTGCACGAGGTCACCTGCGATCGCACCCTCGAACTCGGCGTTCTCGTCGGAGTCGATGTCGACCCGGGCGAACTGCTCGATCTCGGAGGCCGCGGCGCGGAGCACGTCGAGGACCGGAACCGGGCCACGAGCGGCGTGGCCGATCTCGCCGCCGGCGAGAACCAGGAGGGACTCGTCGTTGCGGCGCATTCGGGTGGCGAGGTGGTCCAGGCGGAACAGGTTCGCGAGGTCGTCGGGGTCCTGCTCGTTGGCCTCGAGCTGGTCGATGAGCTGGAGCTGACGCTCGACGAGGCTCTGCGAGCGGCGCGAGAGGTTCATGAACATCTTGTCGACGTTCGTACGCAGCTCGGCCTGCTCGCCGGCCAGTCGGATCGCCTCGACGTGGACCGCGTCGAACGCGTCCGCGACGTCACCGATCTCGTCTCGGCGGGCGATGTCCAGGGGCTCGACATGGGTGTCGACCGGGCCTTCGGCCTGGTTCATGTAGGCGACTCGCTCAGGCAGGTCGTGGTTGGCCAGGTTGTAGGCCAGACGACGCAGCTGGCTCAGCGGCGACAGGATGGAGCGGGCCGCGACCAGGCCGACGGCGAGGGCGAAGATCAGAACGCCGAGGACCAGCAGGCCGATGATGATGGCCTTGTTGGTCGAGTCGACCTTGATCTGCTCGACGTCCGCGCTGATCTCTTCCGCGGTCTGGACGATCAGCTTCTGCAGACCACGGATGAACTGCGTGCTGGCCTCGGTGTACTCGTCCGGGGTCATCTTGACCCGGTCGATGCTGCCGCTGGAGATCACCTGGTTGACGACCCGGTGCGCGGGCGCCCCGATCGAGCCCTCGGTGGTCGTCTCGTTTGTCAGCTCGTCGAGCACCTGACGGATCTCGTCGGACGTCTTCACGTAGTAGTCCGCCGTGGACAGGCGCCACTTGGCCTCGGCACGGGCGAGCTCGGCGAACTGGGCGTCGGAGAGGACATCCGGGTTGGTCTCCCCCCTCCGCTCGGCGGCGGCCTTCTTGCTCAACGCCTCCATCATGATGGCGCGCTCGACACCCATCGCTTCAGAGGCGGAGCGCACGTTGCTGATCGCGGAGATCTTCGAGAAGACCTCGTCGTCCTCCAGCGTCGGCATCTGCGCCGAGATGCCGAAGAGGTTGTTCATCACGGTGGTGTAGGCCAGCTGGGCCTCGACCTGAGTGTCCGTCTCCTGGATCTGCGCACGCAGGTCGTCGATCCCGTTCAGCGCCTGCTGGATCTCGACGATGCTGTTCTCGAGTTCCTTGTCCTCGCCGGCGTCGATCTCCTTGGCCTTGGCGCTCCAGGCCTCGATCGACTCGTCGGTCGTCTGCTGCAGCGGCCGCATGACGACCTCGGGAACACCCGCGAGCGCACCGTCACGCTCGAAGAGGACGTTGATCGCGAGGTTGTAGGTGTCAGGCAGGGCCTGGGCGACAGTCTCGGCTTGGCGTGCTTCCGCCTGGGCGGAGAGGGCGCTCGAAATGCTCAACCCACCGAACACCATCGCCGCGATGGTCGGGACGAGCAGCACGAAGATGAGGCGCGCTCGAATTCCCTGCCAGGGCTTGCGTTCCGGACGGTGGGCTGTGCTTGCGTATGGCTCGGCCATTACTCCCTCTCGTGGCCATGTCACATCAATCCCGAGAGGCGTGCACCGTCTGTGGCGCACACCCCAGTCCCCCGCCGCGAAGACTGCTGGCACCCGGGCGTACCTGTCTGCAGTCTTTGGCGACGTAAACTTACGTCATAAGTGGTCTCGATTACCAATGGTGTACGAAATCATTTGCAAATCTATGGAGGGGCAGGCGGAGTATATGCCCCGCCCGCGTGAGGGACGATACGTCGAGCCATCCGGGACGCCCGTCGATGCCGTCGATGACCGGAGAGGGGAATACCTCACGCGTCTCTGGGCGGCGAGGACTAGGCTCTTCCGCGTCGGCCGTCACAGTCGCCGGACGACGTACGTTTGAAGCGCTGACGCGCGAGGAAGGGGCAAGCTGCCGTGCCTACTGGCAAGGTCAAGTGGTTCGACGCCACCAAGGGCTTCGGGTTTCTGTCACAGGACGACGGTCCGGACGTGTACGTCCACGCCGACGCGCTCCCTGAGGGCACTGCCAAGACCTTGAAGGCCGGCACCCGGGTCGAGTTCGGCATCGCCCAGGGGCGCCGCGGTGAGCAGGCGCTCTCGGTGACCATCCTGGAGCGCGCGCCTTCCGTCGCCGGGCGCCAGCGGGCCGCCAAGCGCCGCAACCCCGAGGAGATGGAGCTGATCGTCGAGAACGTGATCAAGCTCCTCGACGACATCCGGGACGGATACGCCCAGGGGCGCCCACCCACGCGGGAGCTGGCGAAGAAGGTCTCCCCCGCGCTGCGCCAGATCGCCGACGAGTTCGAGCTCTGATCCTCTAGATCCAGCTCTGGTCTAGATCCAGCTCAGGTCGGGGATCAGGGTCTGCACGCCGACCACCAGTCCCGCGAGGTTGACGGCCAGCAGGACGAGGATCCAGAGCACCGACGGGATGCCGGTCAGACCGGCGAGCTGGTCGGGGTCGGATCCACGGCGGCCTCGCTCGCCGCGGCCGAGGAGCTCGAGGAGCGGCCGCGGCGAGGCGAGCAGGAGCAGCCAGGTCACCAAGGTGGCGACGATCGTCTGGAGGCGGCCGTCGGCGTACCAGCTGATCGCGCCCAGCGCGGCGCCGAGCACCAGCAGCACGAGCAGGCCGTAGCCGTTGCGTACCCACAGCAGGAGCACGAGCATCGCCGCCACCAGCAGCCACAGCAGTCCCAGGGCGTGGCCGGCGGCGAGCATGGTCGCGCTCAGCAGACCGAGGAGCGCCGGCGCGAGATAGCCGGCGGCGAGCATCGCCACCATTCCCGGCCCGGTCGGCTTGCCTCGCGAGAGCGTGACCCCCGAGGTGTCGGAGTGGAGCTTGATCCCGGACAGGCGCCGGCCGACCAGGACCGCCACCACCGCGTGGCCGGCCTCGTGGACGACGGTGACGCCGAGCCGCACGGTGCGCCAGGACGTACGCCAGACGACGAGCATCAGCGCGACGAGTCCGGCGCCGATCAGCCAGGGCGCTTCGGGGACGGTCTGGGTCGCGGTGATCGTGTCCCAGAAGTCGATCACTTCGGCGCCCGGTTCGACGACCCGTTCGTCGTTGCGTTCATCGATCCGGAGCGGAAGCCGCGTGAGTCGATCTCCACGGCGGTGAATCCTGCGTCGGTCACGGTCTTGAGCACCTCGTCGGCATGGTGGGGTTCGAGAGGCAGGAGAGTAGCCGACAGCTCCACCGTGGCCTTCTCCCCATGGTCGCGCACCCGCAGATCCACCCTGGCGGCGTCGTGGCCGTGGGACGCCAGGACCCCGCGTACGCCCTGCTCTGCTCTCTCCACGCGCGCGAGCCTTCGTGGCGTGACCTCGAGGCCGTAGGCGATCCGGCTCGAGAGACAGGCTGCGGCTGGCTTGTCCCAGGTCGGCAGCCCCCAACGGCGTGAGGCCTCGCGGATCTGCGTCTTCGTCAGGCCGGCATCCTTGAGCGGGGTGATCGCGCCACGCTCAGCGGCCGCGCGGATGCCGGGGCGTAGACCGTTGAGCCCCTCGATCGCGTCGTCGGCGTTGGTGCCGGTCGCGACATGGGCCAGACCGAGCTCGCCCGCCAGCGGGATCAGGGTGTCGAGCAGCTCCGCCTTGCAGAAGAAGCACCGATCGGTGCCGTTGGCCCGGTAGCCCTCCCGCTCCATCTCGTGGGTCCGCGGGGTGACGAGGCGTACGTCTAGGCTCCTCGCGAACTCCGCGGCCGGGTCCCGCTCCGCGATCGGGAGGCTGTGGGAGTAGCCGGTCGCGGCGGCGACGTTCGCGCTGGTCAGCGCTCTGGTCGCGGCCGCCAGGAGGAAGGCGCTGTCTGCGCCCCCGGAGAAGGCGACCAGCACACTCCCTCGAGACTTGAGATCCGCTTCGAGAGCGCTGAGCCGTTGATCGAGATCGGACACGCTCTGACCCTATCCGCGTGCTCCAGGGGCTGCCGCGGAGCGGCGACGCGAGGCCAGGACGACCAGCACGACCATGAGCACGATGACGAGCACGGCCAGGAGACCCACGACGGCGACGGTGAGGACCACCGCGGTCAGCGCGGCTCGGGTCTCCTCGTCGCGTTCGACCCGTAGGTCCTCGACGATCTCCTGTACCGCGGCCCCGAGCACGTCCTGCAGACCCCGGATGAACTCCGTGCTGGACATGACGTAGACATCCGGAGCAACGGCGGACGAGTCGGCACCGCTCTCGGCGATGACCTGGTTGACGATCTGATGCGCAGGGACGCCGACCGCTCCTTCGGTGGCCGTGCCCTGGGTCAGCCGGTCGAGCGCCTCCCGCTGCTGGTCGGAGGTCTTCTCGTAGAAGTCTGCGAGCGAGCTCCGCAGCCCGGCCTCGGCCTCGACCAGGGACGCGAGCTCCTTCTCGCCCAGCCGCTGCACGCCGGGCCTCTGCGCCTTGGACAGGAAGGTCGTCATGAGCAGGCGCTCCTGGCTCAGCGACTCCCAAGTCTCGGGGGCGCTGCCCAGCGCCTCGATCATGGAGGCGGTCTGCGCATCCGTGACCTCCGGCAGGTGGGCGGCGATGCCGAACAGGTCGGTAACGAGGTCGGTGTATCGCTGCTGCGCCTCCTCGCCGGGCCCGCGGGCCTGTGTGCGCAGGTCGTCGATGTCGGCGAGCGCCCGATCGATCTGGTCGAGCGTCGCGTCGAGCTCCTGGTCCTCACCGCGGTCGATGTCCCGTACGCCGCCACGCCACGCCTCCGCCGCGAGGTCGGTCCGCTCCTGCAACGGCCTGGTCACCACGGGAGGAACGCCGGCTGAGGCCCCGTCACGCTCGAAGCTCAACGCGGCCGCGAGCTCGACGGTCGGCACCATGACCTCGGCGAGTGCCGCGGCCCGCTGGGCGGTGGCCGCCTGGTCCGTCGCTCGGGAGACACCCAGGTAGCCGAGAACGCCTGCCGTGACCGCGATGAGCACCGCCAGGACCAGGGCGATCCGAATGCTCCACGTGGCCTTTGCGGCGGGCTGACGGGTCGGGGGCTCTGTCAGCGTGTTGGTCATGGCACCTCTCGGGTCCGGCGGGTCCTGGAACCCTAAGGCAGGACGGACATTCCGCGCGCTTGATTTCCGGATCGCAACGGCCGGGGCGTCGTCTGGATAGGGTCTGACCATGGGGGCAGAGCGGGAGACGTCGGCGAAGTCTGGCCGACGGTCGAGAGGAACTCCGGGCTCGATCGTCGAGATCTTGATCATCGCGGTGACGGCGATCCTGCTCACGGTCATCATCAAGACCTTTCTCGCCCAGGCGTTCTACATCCCCTCGGAGTCGATGGAGCCCGGGCTGGAGGTCAACGACCGGGTGCTGGTCGAGAAGCCGTCCTACTGGATGGGCACCCCTGAGCGCGGCGACGTCGTCGTCTTCGCCGATCCTGGGAACTGGCTCTCGACCAACGATGTCCCTCCCGCGCCGACCGGCTTCAAGGCCGCGCTCGCCAAGATCGGGCTCTACCCGTCCGGCGACCACCTGGTGAAGCGGGTCATCGGGGTCGGTGGCGACACCGTGGAGTGCTGCGAGTCGGATCGCATCGTGGTCAACGGCACCCCGCTGGACGCGTCCTCGTTCATCGCCCCCTCCGCTACCTGCGACGGTCCGATGGCGCAGGACAACGGCTCGTACGTCCGGGGCGGCTGCCGGGGCTGGAAGGCCGTCGTCCCCGAGGGCCGGCTCTTCGTGATGGGCGACAACCGCGCCAACTCCGCCGACTCGTCCTTCCACCTGTGCAGCCCCGAACGCCAGAGGTCGGGCGACGAAGCCTGCGCGAGCGCCTTCGTACCCGTCTCCGGCGTCGTCGGCCGCGTAGCCGTCGTCTTCTGGCCCACCGACCGCTTCGGCATCGAGCACCGCCCCGAGACCTTCGACGCCGTCGACTGACCCTCGCCGAGGCGTCACGCACGTCGCTCGAGGCGTCACGCACGTCGCTCGAGGCGTCACGCACGTCGCTCGAGGCGTCACGCACGTCGGCCGAGACGTCACGGAAGTGACTTCTCGGCCGACGGGAGTGACGTCTCGGCGGGTCAGGCTTCGCGGACCACATCCATGGTGCGGTCGCCGAACTTGACCTTGTCGCCGTGCACGAGCGCGGCCGGACGGCGGGCGCCGAGGGCTCGCGCCGCACCCTTGCGGATCAGGGTGGTGCCGTTGGTGGAACCGCGGTCCATGACCACGAGGGTGCCGTCGGCGGCGACCTGGAACTGGGCGTGGGTCTTGGACAAGGACATGTCGCTCGAGGAGAGAGCCACTCGGTGGGCGACCTCCTCGCCCGGTCGCGGCTCGGGGCCGCGGCCGACGATGGCGAGGCCCTCGACCACGAAGCTCTGACCGGTGTCGAAGGTGACCCGCCAGCGAGCCGTCACCGCGGGCTGCGGAACGGGTGCCGGCGGCGCAGGTGGTGCGGGCTGCATCGTGGCCGGGACCGGCGGCGGAGGTGGTGCGGGTGTGGGTGCCGGAGGTGCGGGCGGCGTAGGCGTCGGCGGCACTGGGGCCGACGTCTGACGGGCGACCGGGCCCGGGACCTGGGTCGGGGCGGACTGAGCCTCGGCCGCGGCCCGTGCCGGGGCCTGGGCTGCCGCCGCCTGGTCTGCGGCGGCTTGGTCCGCAGGGCTCTGGGTCGGGGCCGCCGGGGTCTGCGGCCGCTCGGCCGGCTCCGGAGTCGCCTCGGCCTGCTTCAGACGCATCGTCGTGAGGTTGACGATGCGTCGCGGTGCCGGAGCCTCTTCCTCCGTCTCGACGACGGCAGGAGGACGTACGTCGACGACGACCGAGCCCGCGCGACGATCGTGCCAGCTCTGGCGACGACCGCGCTCGTCCATCGCGGCGACCCAGGCGAAGGTGGCCGTGCCGATGCCGAGCGTCGGGATGGTGCAGAGACCGAGCAGAGCCTGGCGTACGAACGCCTTGCCGACGCCGATCGGGCGACCCGCGGCCCCGGAGTCATCGCTGACCACGCGGAGGCCGAGGGCCACCTTCCCCGGCGTCTTGCCGCCGGAGCCGGTGAGTAGGGTGCCGACCAACCAGACCACCAGCACCACGCCGGCGATCAGCGCGACGCCGGGCAGCGTGTCTCCGTTGCGGAGGAAGATCAGCCAGGCGACGAACCCCGCCGCGCCGAAGATCGTCCACGCGATCACCCGGTCGATGGCGAAGGCGTAGAACCGACGATCCGGCTCCGCGATCGCTGCCTCGACCGACTGGGCCTGGAGGCCGGCAACGCTCATTCCAACGCCCCCGATGTGGGCGAGAGCCTCTCTCTCACGGGTTGGTCACCCGGATCGTGAGGCTGTCGCCGAGGTCGATGACGGCGCCGGGCATCAGCTGGACCGGTACGCCGGGACGCAGATCCTCCGGGCCGAGCCCGGGCTGGACCAGGACGGTGCCGTTGGTCGAGCCGAGGTCGGTGACCACCGCTGCGCCGTGGTCGACCCCGGCACCCGGACGGATCTCGCAGTGGGTCGAGGAGATCTCCTGGTGCGGGCTCGGCACGGTCACGAGCATCGGCTGCTCGGTGGGCGTGAACCGGCTCGCCTCGGGCGCACGACCGACGAGGACGACGCGGTCCACCTCGACACGGTCGCCGCTGGAGAACTCCAGGCGCGCGACCGGGTAGGCGGTCACCTTCGGGGCCTCGGGCTGGCCGGGGATCCCGGCGAGCCCAGCGTTGAGGTCCTCACCGACACCGATGCGGGTCAGACCGTCGTGGTCGTCCTCATCGGGGTTGGGCTCCTCCCAGACCGGCTCGTCGTGGGTCTGCGGAACCGGGGCCACGGCCGAAGCCGGCGGCGCAGGCGGGGCCGGGAACGCAGGCGGAGCCGGGGGCGCGGGCGGAATGTCGGTCCCTGGCGGGCCGACCGGCGGAGCGACCGGCGGAGCCATCGGCGGGCCGTCCGCAACTGGCGCGTCGACCGGCGCGGAATCGATCAGACCGTCGGCCGATGCCTCAGCGAAGGGGGCTGGCGGCGCGTCGACCGGCGGCGGAGGAGGCGTCGTCGGCGGCGGCGGGGGCGGCACCGACGGCGGTCCGAAGGCGGGCGCCGGAGCGGACTCGGGCTCGTCATAGGACTCGGGCTCGTCGTACGACTCGGGCTCGTCATAGGCCTGCTCGTCGACGACCTGGAGGACCTCGGTCTCGGCGTCGGAGACATCCTCCCCATCGTCCGCGGGCTCCGGGGAGACCGCAGACGGCCCGAAGGACGACGCCACCGCAGCGGCGTGCTCGTCGCTGGCGTAGTCGTCCTCGTAGCCGGCGGAGACGGACTCGGGGTGGTCCTGGTCGGTCTGGTCGTCGGCACCGTCGGCGTCCTGCGCCGCGGTCGGCATCTCGAACGCCTCGGTCGACTCGGTCAGATCGTCGTGGCGAGGCGTCGGCGCCTCGCCGGACTCCTCACCGCGGTTGACCGAGATCGGCTCATCCGAGTCGGAGTCCGAATCGAAGTCCGAATCGAAGTCCGCGTCCGGTTCAGGGCTGGAGTCGGCATCGTCGTCCCCGAGACCCGGAAGGTCACCCGAGACCGTGATCGGTGGCACGACCGACAGCGAAGGCGGAGCCGCGACCGGCTCGTCCTCGTCGTGGCTCTGCTCCTCGGCCGCGTCTGCGTAGTCGTCCTCGGGCAGCGGGTCGGTGAGCGGGTCACCCGGCGTCGGCTCGTCGACGCTGTCGTCCACGCCCTCCTCGACCGCCACCGGGGCGCCTACGAAACCTGCGCGGCTCTCCGGCGAGTCGTCGTGGGCGGACTCCGGCACCGGCGGCGGAACCTCGAGACCCGAGACCCGCAGCAGGCCACCGAGCGCCGTCATCGGCTCACCGGTCGCACCCTCCTCGCCGAGCGAGACGGACATCCGGGTGACACCCTCGAGAGTGCGCTCGACCCACGTCTTCGAGGACGAGCCGTCGACCTCGACGGTGCCCTCTGCGGCGTCGAACGAGACAACCGACGGGCCGCGCACGACCGTGCGTACGCTGCCGCCGTCAGGCGTCACGTCTCCGGAGATGAGGACGAAGCCCGGCAACGAGCTCAGCCCGGTCGCGACGAGCGCGTCGAGCACCTCGTCGAACCCGGCGCCGTCGTCGACGAGCGCCCACAGCGCCCCCGCACGGCTCTTCTCCGAGGGCGGGAGCAGCACCGTGGCGCTCTCGCCGATGATGCCGAACCACGTGCCCGGCATGTAGGACGTGCTTGCGATGATCCCTGGCTCACTCATGCCGCCACCTCTGCGCTCCGGTCGTAGTCGTGGCGCAAGCGCCAGAATACGAACGTGGCCGCATGAAGTCTGCTGTCGCTCGCTGACGCTCGCTCATGGCAGCACTCCTAGCTTCTGCTCCATACTCACCCTTTGTTGCTCCGAGTCATACGGGTTCTCCTCGGTCAATCCCATCACATCGACCACGATCGCAGTGGCGTTGTCCCTGCCACCCGCTGCGACCGCGGCGGCGACGAGCTTCTCGGCCGTGTCGCGGGCGTCGGTGTCCTGCGCCGCGAGGATGTCGGCGATCTCACCATCCGAGATCATTCCGCTCACCCCGTCCGAGCACAGCATCAGCCGCGCGCCGACGGGCAGCGTCACCTGGAAGATGTCGGGGACCGCGGGGGCCATCCCGCCCAGCGCCCTGGTCACCACGTTGCGCTCCGGGTGGTGTTCGGCCTGCTCAGCCGTGATCTGGCCGGCGTCGACCAGTTCTTGGACCAGACTGTGGTCGCGGCTGAGCTGGCTCAACGTACCGTCGTAGAACCGGTAGATGCGCGAGTCGCCGACGTTGAGCAGGATCCACAGCGGGCTGCTGCCGCCGTCGGCGATCAGAGCCGCGGCGCAGGTCGTGCCGGACTGGTAGTCGGAGGCCCCGCGCGAGCGCTGCTCGAGCGCGAAGGCCACGATCCGGTCCTGTGCCGCCTGGAGCGCCTCGACCATCGCCTGACTGCCGGACTCGGACACGTAATGGGTCCCGCCGAGCTTGGCGAACTCCTGGATGACCATCTCGCTGGCGATGTCACCACCGTCGTGGCCGCCCATGCCGTCGGCTACGACGAAGACCGGAGGTTCTGCCACATGGGAGTCCTCGTTGACCTTCCGCACCTGGCCGACATCGGTCGCGGCCCCGTGCGCGATCACTACTTTCCTGGACATCTCGCCCCCTAGGCCTGCCGGGATAACGTGATGCCGATGGACACAGGCTTCCGCTCGCTCGCAGACCAGTTGCGCTCTTGGCCCACAGAGCGCATCTCACGCCTGCTTCTTGCTCGTCCTGATCTCGCCACGCCGTCCCCTCATGACTCTGGCCAACTCGCCGCCCGAGCAGCCACCCGCACATCCTTGCACTCTGCGCTGGATGACCTTAGCCATCTCCAGCTGATCGTGCTTGATGCCGTTGTCCTCGCGAATCAAACCACCAAAGCCCACTTATCTTCCATGCTGAATGCGGAAGTAGGCGCCACGACACGAGCACTTTCTCATCTGGAGGACACCTGCTTGGTGTGGCACTCCCTCAGCGGCCTGCGGGCCGTGACCGGAGTCGCAGCCGCGCTGCAAGGCTCACCAGGGGTCTCCGGGCTGCAGCCGTTCGCCGGCAATCCAGGGGCTGACCAGGAAGAAGTCGTACGCCGCCTGGCCGGTGTCTCCGCCGAAGCCCGCGCGATGCTGGAGGCTGTCGACGCCGGCGGAGGGCAGGCTTCCTCTTCTCGCGCGCGCCCGCGCGTATCGGTGGCCGACGCCGCCGGACCGGCGGAGGAGCTGATCGCTCATGCCCTGCTGGTCTCCTCGGGCGATGAGATGCTGACCCTGCCCGGCGAGGTCGGCATCGCGCTGCGCGGCGGGCGGACGACGCTCGCCCCCGTTGACGTCCCACCGTCGCTGCCGACCTCCTCGCGGCCGTCGGCGCTGGTCGACCGGGCTGCTGCGGGCGCCGCCTTCGAGCTCGTACGCAACCTCGAGCTTCTCCTCGACGCGTGGGGTGCCGCACCTCCCCGGTCGTTGCGCGGCGGGACGGGGCTGACGGTGCGAGACCTGAGAGTGACCGCCGAGCGGCTCCACGTCACCGAGCCCACCGCGGCCCTACTGATCGAGGTCGGCTGGGCCTCGGGGCTGCTCGCACTCGGCACCGACGAGGAGGGCGATCCGTCCTGGATGCCGACCGAGCTCTACGACCAGTGGCTCCAGCAGCCGCTGGCGGCTCGCTGGGCACACGCGGCCGGCGCCTGGCTGGCATCACCTCGGCTTCCCGGGCTCGTCGGCCAGCGTGATCCGGCCGGGAAGACCTGGAACGCGCTGGCACCCGACATGGCCGGCGCGTCGGCGGTGGAGACGCGACGGCTGGCCCTGCGCCTCCTGGCCGACCTCCCGGACGGCGAGGTGCTCGCCGCCGGCACCGGTCCGGCCGCGGTCGTGGCGAGGCTGGCCTGGGAGCGGCCGCGTCGGCCACGCACCCGCACCGAGTCGCGCGAGTCGCTGGTCGCCTGGACTCTCACCGAGGCGGAGACGCTCGGGCTGGCTGCGTTCGGCGGGCTGGCTGCGTACGGTCGGCTGCTGGTGGCCGGCGACGATCCGGTCCCGACCTTGGCCCGCCTGCTGCCGGAGCCGGTCGACCATGTCCTGCTCCAGGGCGACCTGACCGCGGTCGCGCCCGGGCCGCTCGAACCGGCGTTGGCGCGCGCACTGGCCGTGGTGGCGACCGTGGAGTCGCACGGAGGGGCGATGGTCTACCGGTTCACCAAGGAGTCCGTACGCAGGGCGATGGACCGTGGCTGGACCGCTGCCGAGATCCACGCTTTCCTCACCGCCGCCTCCCGCACCCCCGTGCCGCAGGCGCTCTCCTACCTGGTCGACGACACAGCGCGCACCTTCGGGACAGTCCGTGTCGGGTTCGCCGCCGCCTACCTGCGCAGCGACGACGAGGCCGCGCTGGCCGAGCTGCTGGCCCACCCGGCGGCCGAGTCCCTGGGGCTGCGGCGGCTGGCGCCGACCGTGGTCGTCAGCACCGTCGCGCTCGACTCGCTCCTCCCCCGGCTGCGCGAGCTCGGCCTGGCGCCGGTCGTCGAGGCGCCGGACGGGTCGGTCCACGTGGCGCGCCCCGACGCCAAGCGCGCCAAGGTGCGCACCGGCCAGCGCCCGGAAGCCGCCCAGGAGGCCCACCTCGCGGCCCGCGCGACCGCCGTGGCGACCAGGGTCAAGGCCGGCGACGAGACCGCGACCGCACGCCCGACCTCGCCGGAACCGGCCTCGACGATGGCGATCCTCCACGAGGCCATCGATGCCGGGGAGAAGGTCGTCATCTCCTACGTCGACGGCCGCGGGGTCGCTGGGGAGGCGCGCGTCGAGCCGCTGGGCCTGGACGGTGGCTCACTCGCGGCCCGGGTCGAGGACGACGTACGCTCCTTCGCGCTGTCCAGGATCAGGAGCGTGCGCCCGACGTCGCCGTAGGCTGGTGCGGTGAACGACGGCCCCCTGATCGTCCAGTCGGACAAGACGCTGCTGCTCGAGGTCGACCATGCCCGAGCAGGTGAGTGCCGCAAGGCGATCGCGCCGTTCGCCGAGCTGGAGCGATCCCCGGAGCACATCCACACCTACCGCCTCACGCCGCTGGGCCTGTGGAACGCCCGCGCCGCCGGCCACGATGCCGAGCAGGTCGTGGACACGCTGCTGGAGTTCTCCCGCTACCCCGTCCCGCACTCTCTTCTGGTCGACGTCGCCGAGACGATGGCCCGCTACGGCCGGCTACGACTGGAGAAGAACCCGGTCAACGGCCTGGTGCTGGTCTCCTCCGACCGGGCGGTGCTCAAGGAGGTCCTCCGGGCGAAGAAGATCTCCGGGATGCTCGGGGCCCGGGTCGACGAGGACACCGTCGTCGTCCATCCCTCCGAGCGCGGAAACCTCAAGCAGGCGCTGCTCAAGCTCGGCTGGCCGGCCGAGGACTACGCGGGCTACGTCGACGGCGAGGCTCATGCCATCGCGCTGGACACCGCCGACTGGACGCTCCGCCCCTACCAGACGGAAGCGGCCGAGTCGTTCTGGCACGGCGGCTCCGGGGTCGTCGTACTCCCCTGCGGTGCCGGCAAGACGCTCGTCGGCGCTGCTGCCATGGCACATGCACAGGCGACCACGCTGATCCTCGTCACCAACACCGTCTCCGCACGCCAGTGGAAGGACGAGCTCGTACGCCGCACCTCGCTGACCCCGGAAGAGATCGGCGAATACTCGGGATCGGTCAAGGAGATCCGGCCGGTCACGATCGCCACCTACCAGGTCCTGACCACGCGGCGGAAGGGCGCCTACCCGCACCTGGAGCTGCTCGATGCCCGCGACTGGGGGCTGGTCGTCTACGACGAGGTCCACCTGCTTCCCGCCCCGATCTTCCGGATGACCGCCGACCTGCAGGCCCGCCGGCGGCTCGGCCTGACCGCCACGCTGGTGCGTGAGGACGGTCGCGAGGGTGACGTCTTCTCGCTGATCGGCCCCAAGCGCTACGACGCCCCGTGGAAGGACATCGAGGCACAGGGCTGGATCGCGCCGGCGGACTGCGTCGAGGTGCGGGTGACCCTGCCCGCCGGCGAGCGGCTCGTCTACGCCACGGCCGAGCCCGACGAGCGCTACCGGATCGCCTCATGCACGCATCACAAGATCGACGTGGTCAAGGAGATCGTCGCCTCCCACGCGGGAAAGCCGACGCTCGTGATCGGGCAGTATCTCGAGCAGCTCGACGAGATCGCCACCTCGCTCGACGCCCCGGTGATCGAGGGCAAGACCTCGATCAAGGAGCGGCAGCGGCTCTTCGAGGCGTTCCGATCCGGCGAGCTCGACCTGCTGGTCGTCTCGAAGGTCGCCAACTTCTCCATCGACCTGCCCTCGGCCGAGGTCGCGATCCAGGTCTCCGGAGCCTACGGCTCCCGCCAGGAGGAGGCTCAGCGGCTCGGCCGGCTGCTGCGCCCCGGCGACGGCAACAAGACCGCCCACTTCTACACGATCGTCTCCCGCGACACCGTCGACGCCGACTTCGCCCAGAACCGCCAGCGCTTCCTGGCCGAGCAGGGCTACGCGTACCGGATCGTCGACGCCGGCTCTCTCGGCGACCTCACCTCCTGATCCCGGTCGCGTCTGCCGGGCCAGAGTCGACGGCACGGGTTGAATCGTTTCTGTGTTGCCAAGTCCGGCTGACGTGGCCGGAAGCAGCCAACTCATTGCAGAGTGATGTGACGCACGCCATACTGCTTGAACCGTTTCAATCACTCGCCGCCCCCAGGAGTCGCTGTGCGCAGACGCATCGCCGGGTCGATAACGACCTGTCTCGCCGTCATCCTCATCCCTACCGTGCCACCGCCCATGGCCGGCGCGGCGCAGCCGCTCGCGCAGGAGGCCGCCGGCTCGCGCCCCGTGGTCGACGAGCTGCGCACCAACGCGCTGGTCGATCCGCTCGGCATCCCGACGACCGCCCCGAAGCTCGGCTGGCAGCTCGACACCGACCGTCGCGGCGTGACGCAGAAGGCCTATCAGGTCCGGGTCGCCTCCACGAAGGAGAAGCTCGCCTCGCCCGACGTATGGGAGAGCGCGAAGGTGAAGTCCAGCCAGTCGGTCGACGTCACGTACGCCGGACCGGCGCTGAAGCCTCGTACGGACTACGTCTGGTCCGTGCGGGTCTGGGACGACAAGGGTGCCCCGTCCGCCTGGAGCGAGCCGGCGACGTTCGCCACCGGGGTCGGCGACCAGGCCTGGACCGCTGACTGGATCGGCCCGGAGACGCCCGTGCTGGGCGCGGAGTGGACCGACTACACGATCGAGTTCACCGCCTCCGACATCAAGGGCGCCCTCGGCGTCTACTTCCGTGGCCAGGACACGGAGAACGCCTACATGTGGCAGCTCAGCGAGACCGACGACGCGCTGCGACCGCACGTGAAGCGCAACGGCGGATACTCGGTGCTCTCCGCGAAGCCGGTCCCTGCGGGCTTCGACTTCGCTGCCGAGCACGACTACGCGATCAACGTCGCGGGCGACACGATCACCACCACGATCGACGGCCAGCAGCTCGATCGGCGCACCGACGCCAGCTTCTCGAAGCCCGGCGTCCTGGGTTTCCGCGCACACGGCGCAGAGTCCGGCGTGGTCCAGGACGTGACCGTCACCAGCGCTGACGGCACGGTCCTCGTGGACACCGACTTCCCGGCCGACGACCTCACCTTCACCGCAGGCACCGTCACAGCCGACGGGCTCCGCGTCGATGGTTCCGGTGGCGAGGCGTGGTTGAGGCGCGACGAAGCGCTGCCCCTGCTGCGCAAGGAGGCCGATCTGGGCGAGAAGAAGATCACCCGCGCCCGCATCTACGCCTCCGCACGCGGTGTCTACGAGCTGCGCCTCAACGGCGAGCGGGTCGGCGACGCCGAGCTCGCGCCCGGATGGACGGCGTACGACAAGCGCATCGACTACCAGACCTACGACGTGACCGACCAGGTCACCTCGGGCGAGAACGTGCTCGGGGCCGAGATCGCCCCCGGCTGGTACACCGGCAAGGTCGCGATGTTCGGCACCGACGTCTACGGCACCGAGAACTCCCTGATCGCCGAGCTCGTCGTCGACTACGCCGACGGCACCAGCGAGGTCATCCGCACCGACGACACCTGGCGTACGACCGGCGGGCCGACCCGCGAGTCCGACATGCTCGACGGTGAGTGGTACGACGCCCGGCGCGCCGCCGCGGTCGACGGCTGGGACGAGGCCGGATACGACGACGAGGACTGGGCCGCCACTGCGGTGCGGGACGAGCCGACCGACGTACTCGAACCGCAGACGACCGTCGACGTACGCGTCACCGAAGAGCTCGAGACCGCCGAGCGGATCGAGTCACCTACCGACGGCGTCTACCTCTACGACCTCGGCCAGAACATGGTCGGGCACGTCCGGATCGAGATGCAGGGCCAGAACGGCCAGACGGTCAAGATCCGTCACGGCGAGGTGCTCAACCCGGACGGCACTCTCTACACCGCCAACCTGCGCTCCGCGAAGGCGACCGACACCTACACCTTCGGCTCCGACGACCCGGAGACGTTCGAACCGTCCTTCACCTTCCACGGCTTCCGCTACATCGAGGTCTCGGGCGTCGACGAGGCGCCCGACGCCGACGACATCGTGGGCGTCGTGGTGGGCACCGACGGCGACCTGACCAGCACTCTGGACACCAGCTCCGACATGGTCGACCAGCTGCAGAGCAACATCGTCTGGGGCATGCGCGGCAACTTCCTCTCCATCCCGACCGACACCCCCGCGCGCGACGAGCGGATGGGCTGGACCGGCGACATCAACGTGTTCGCCCGGACGGCGGTCTACAACATGGACTCCGAGTCGTTCCTGACCAAGTGGCTGCAGGACCTTCGCGACACCCAGCGCCCGAACGGCTCGCTGCCCGGCGTCGCCCCGGTCGTCCCGGGTCGCTTCGACGGTGGTTACGAGTCGGCGGGATGGATGGACGCCGGCGTGCACGTGCCCTGGACCCTGTGGCAGGCGTACGGCGACACCGACGTCATCACCGAGAACTACGACATGATGAAGCGGTACGTCGACTTCCTCGACGCCGATTCCACCAACCACATCCGGTCCGCCGGCGGCTACCTCGACTGGCTCAACCTCGACGACCCGACGCCCGCGGACGTCTTGGACACGGCGTTCGTAGCGAAGAGCACGCGTGAGTTCGCGCAGATGGCGAAGGCCGTCGGCCGGGACGGCGACGCCGAGGCCTACCAGGCTCGCTACGAAGCCATCCGGGCCGCCTATCAGAAGGCCTTCATCGGCGCCGACGGCTCGGTCAAGGGCGACAGCCAGACCGCGTACATCCTCACCCTGACCAACGACCTCGAGCCCGAGGACCGCCGCGACGCGGTCTATGAGCAGTTCGTGCAGACGCTCGAACGACGTGACTACCACCTCTCCACGGGCTTCCTCGGTGTCGACGGACTGCTGCCGGCGCTGACCAAGGCCGGGCGGACCGACATCGCCTACAAGCTGTTGCAGCACGAGGACTACCCGTCGTGGGGGTACGAGATCGGCAAGGGCGCGACCACGATCTGGGAGCGCTGGAACTCGATCAACCCGGATGGCAGCTTCAACGACGTCGGCATGAACTCCTTCAACCACTACGCCTACGGCGCGGTCGGTGAATGGATGTACCGCACCATGGCCGGGGTCTCGGAAGCCGCTCCGGGCTACCGCAAGGTGCGGATCGCGCCCGAGCCGGGCGAGGGCATCGATCACGTCGACTACAGCCTCGAGACTCCGTACGGCACGGTGAGCAGTGCTTGGACCACCGACGACGGACCGATGACCCTGGACGTCACCATTCCCGCGAACACGACCGCCGAGGTGCGGATCCCGGCCGCCAACCGGTGGGCGGTGACCGAGGGCGGCTCGCCGATCGAGACCTCCAAGCACGTCGAGTTCGTGCGGTACGACGAGGACGCGGTCGTCCTGGAGGTCGGCTCCGGCAGCTACAGCTTCGCGGTCGCACCGACGCTCGGCGACCTCGGTGCCGCCCGGGCCGAGGCCGCCGCGACAGCTGAGGACGTCTCCGCGCTGCCCCTCAAGGGCGCCGGCGGCAAAGCGGCCAAGCGCGACCTCGCGAATCGGACCGAGACGCTGCGCGACCAGATCGACGCGGCGTGGGACCTCGAGGCTGATGACGCCGGCGCGCAGAACGTCGCCGAGGCGGTCCATCTCGGACTCGCAGCGGCCGCGAGCCTGAACACGTCGATCCGGTTGTACGCGGAGAACGGGGTGATCGCCGAGGCCACCGCGGCCGACCTGCTCGATCGGCTGGCGGCGGTCGAGAAGAACCTCTCGCGTGCGTCTGCGCGGCTGGTCGGCGCGGTCACCACCTTGCAGATCCCGGCCGAGGAAGTTCTCCCCGGCGACGTCGTCGAGATGTCGGTGCGCGTCGACAACGCCGGCAAGCAGCCGCTGAGCGATGTGGGCTCCTCCCTCGACGTACCGGACGGCTGGACGGCGAAGCCGGTCGGCACACCTGCCGACGAGGTGCCTGCCGAGGAGCAGGTCGAGCACGTCTTCGAGGTCAAGGTGCCCGATGACGCCGCGGTCGGGCCCGTGGACCTGACGGGCGAGGTGTCCTACACCCGTTCCGGTGGGACCGCCGTGCTCCCCGTCGGAGGCACCCTGATGGTCGGGGCCGCGGTGGAGATCACCGGGACCTCGAGCGCCCCGGCGTCGGTCGACGGCGGCCAGACGGCGACCGTCACCGCCGTGCTGCACAACCGCAGCGGCGTCACCCAGCGCGGCGAGATGTCGCTGACCGGCCCCACCGGCTGGACGGCGGAGCCGGTCGGCTACGAGATCTCGGCAGGACAGGACGCCGAGGTCGACATCGAGGTCGTCGTGCCGCAGAGCGTCGTGGCCGGCCCCGCGGCGCTGACCGTCGCGACCGGACCTACGCCCATGGAGCAGGTGACCGCCACCGTGACCGTCGGGCTCGCGACCCCGCCGACCGAATCGACCGACCACGTCGACCTGGGCGACGCGAGCTCGGAGACCGCTCACGGGCTGACGGCCTCCGAGCGGTCAGGGTCTAGCCAGGAGGCCGGGCTGACCCGTCGCTACACGCACTCCTCCTACCCCGGGGGATGGTTCGAGTTCGACGCCGAGGTGCCTACGGACCGACCGTTCGTGGTCCGCATCGTCGAGACGTTCGACGGCCCGAGGCGCAAGACCTACGACGTCACCATGGACGGTCAGGTCGCGCACAGCGTCGACCTGACCCGCACCGCCGGCGGACAGGGCACGATGACCCATCAGTTCCTGGTGGAGCCCTCGGACCTGACCGCCGACGGCTCGGCACGGATCCGGTTCCAGGACACCGGCGGCGACTACGACCCGTCGGTCGCCGACGTGTGGGTGGTGCCGACGCGATGAGGCCCGGCCGTCCAGCCACGGCCTGAGCGAGCATCCCTCCGGCTCCGAACATCTCAGCCCAGCGCTGAGACTCGGAGCCGGTGGGGTGGCGGGCAGTTCTGCACCCACTGGTCTCGGCACTCCTGACACAACAGGTAGGTGTGGGTGCAGCGATCGTCGGGACAGAGCACGGTGACGGCGTAGGCCGCCACCTCCCCGCAGGGCTCGACGTCGCTGTCCGGGCTGCCGCAGTTGCACTCGCACGCTGGCCGCTCGGTGAACTCCTCCTCGAGCCGGTCGATCTCCTCGTCGATGGTCGCGCTAATGGTCATGACATCTCCTCCGTCTGGATCGGATGTCGTCCTCAGCACCACCTAAGCAGAGACCGCCGACAGTTCTGCCTCATGGATCTCGGTCTCGAACGCGAGATCGGGCCGGGAGCCGCCGATCGGGGAGAGCTGCACCACGACACCGGTCAGCACGTCCAACGCCACCTCGTACGCCTCGGGGTAGACCGTCCCCGCAGGCGGCTCCCACCCCGACTCCTCATCGCCATGCTCGGCCCAGTCGGTGACCCAGGACCACAGCAGCGGGCAGCACCCGCACCGCGGTTCGTACCCAGCCTCCGGCACGGCCCTCGCCCACCAGGTCTCCCGGCCCGCTCGCAGTCCCGAGCGCAGCTCACTCAGCGTCACGTCCGCCGACAACTCCTCGGGATCGAGCATCGACACGAACCAGTAGGTGTTCCACATCGGGTCGTCGATGTCGTGGGTGTAGGCCCTCGGTCGGCTCGCCACGAGACCATCGGCGCGCAGGACCGGTTCCGGAGCGCGCTCCGTCGTCGCTGCGTCGTCGATGACCCGGTCCCCCGTGCCGTCACGCACCCGGAGGCGACCGGGCCTACGCAGCCAGCACTCGATGTCACCGTACGACTGCGTGCGCCACGTGAAGTGCAGACTCGAGAAACGCCACGGCGACGAGCGAGCGAGCGCACGGAACGTGTCGTCGGTCAGCGGGACCTCAGGTCCCATCCGGCTCGTCCTCGTCCAGCCAGCGGCCGTCCCGCATCAGGTGGCGGCCATCGAGCTCGTTCGACTCACGCCAGGCCTGGACCTTCCTCGGTCGCACCCGGATCAGGCTGTCCGCCCAGGCGCCCGGGTCCCCGCCCTGCTTCTCGGCATAGATCTCGAGGACCTTCTGCGGCGTACGGTCCATCGGCTCGACCTCGGCACGACCGTCGATGATCACCACGTCCCGCAGCTCACCGAGCGCCAGGCGCACGACCGGGGAAGTCGTCAGGTTGCGCTGCGTACGCGCCCCACCCATGCTCGCGATCCAGATCTCGCCCTCCCACCACACGAACGAGATCGGCACCAGCCAGGGCTGGTCCTCGTGCGCCGACGCGATCCACAGGTCGACGTCGTTCGCCAGACGGGCGCGGGTGTCAGCGAGTCTCTGAGCGAGGGAGCGAGGGGCAGCCATGTCCGCACCCTAGCCGCCGACCCGGCGGGACGAGCCATCATTTTCAGACGGTCTCCTGCGAGGATGAGCGCGTGGAGACCTGGGAGTTCGAGGCCGAGCTGTGGCCGTGGAAGGGCGACACCGACGCCTGGATATTCGTGACCGCTCCGCCCGAGGTCACCGAGGACATCCGGGAGGCGTCGACCGCGATGGGCCCGCCCCGCGGCTTCGGGTCGGTGAAGGTCGAGGCGCGAATCGGGACGACCACCTGGACGACCTCGGTCTTCCCCGGCCAGAACGGCTACGCACTGCCGATCAAGAAGGACGTACGCCGCCGGGAGGATCTCCAGGTGGGCGACCGCGCCGTCGTCTCGATCTCCCTCGTCTGACACCCGCCCGGCCGGCGAAAACCCCGCGCGCGGTCGTCCGCCGACATGATTGGCTCGGACCGATGAGCGCACCCATGCACGACGACGAGCTGACGATCGACGAGGAGCTCGTGCGCTCCCTGCTGGAACGGGACCTGGCGGCGTACGCCGATCTTCCCCTCCGCCCGTTGGCCTCGACCGGATCGACCAATCAGCTCTTCCGCCTGGGTGAGGAATGGCTCGTACGCCTCCCCCGCCAGCCGAACGGGTCGGCCGCGATCACACAGGAGGCACGCTGGCTTCCCGGCCTTACGGCGAATCTCCCGGTGGCGACGCCCGAGGTGCTGACCGTCGGCGAACCCGGCTTCGGCTACCCCGAGCGCTGGAGCGTCGTGCGCTGGATCGACGGCGAGAAGCCACGCCCCGGGGCCGGAGACGTGACCGCCGCGGAGCTCGCCGAGGCCGTGACCGGGCTACGCCGGACCGAGGTCCCGCCAAAGGCTCTCGCCGACCCCGGGCTGCGGTGGTATCGCGGCAAGCCGATCGCCGGCTTCGACACCGACTTTCTCTCTTGGCTCCAGCAGTGTCGCGAGCTCACCGATCTCGATCTGGACCTGGACGCTGTCGCGCGCGTCTGGAAAGAGGCGATGGCGCTGCCGTCGGTCGAGCTCGAGCCGCGCTGGGTCCATGGTGATCTGCTCGCCGAGAACCTTCTCTCCCGCGACGGCAGCCTCGTCGCCGTACTCGACTTCGGCGCCCTCTCCGTCGGCGACCCGACCGTGGACCTGATCTGCGCCTGGGAGCTGCTCGACGGTGACGGGCGCGACGAGTTCCGGAGGACGCTTGGTCTCGACGACGACACCTGGCTTCGTGCGCGGGCGTGGGCGCTGTTCATCGCCGTGATGACCTTTCCGTACTACTGGAAGACGATGCCTGTACGTTGCGCCGATCGGCTTGTGATGGCTCGGGCTGTGGTGGGTGGCTGAGGCTCGTCTCGGCTGGGGGGCTGCTCGCTGGCCGCTTGCGTATGGGGCGGGGGATGTGTGTCTGTTTGGTCTCGTGTCTGGTTCCAGCACGGGTGGGGCCAATACGTTGTCCGGGTTGGGAGATTTAGAAGCAGGGTGTCCGGGCTGGGTGCCATTTGGGTGTCTTGCGGGCTTCCAGCAGCGGTCTGGGTTGGGTTTGGGATATCTGTCCCTGATTGGGTTTTCGGTCTTTTCGTTCCGCTTCCTCGCATATTATGTTATGGTGGGGGTAGGCGTGAACGTGAAGGCCGACCACCTCGACAGAGGCGTGCCTCTCAGCCCTGGAGACAACGGGCGTGGGGTATTCCAGGGGATCCAGGGGCGCGAGCGCTGAGCTGCGAGGGTAAGTAATAGCCCGTATTTGGCGGGCCTCCGGGACCAGCGAACCAAGCAGGGATTCTGCATCAAGCAGGAAGACCTTTGAGTTCGTACGTCGGGAGGTGACCGTGATGAGCACGCTGCAGCAGCCCCAGCATCCCGTGCTGGCGGCCATCGTGGCGATCACCGCCACTCTCGATGAGGTCGCGGACGCAAACCCCACGTTCATGGCCACCCCGGATAAGGCCGCCACGCTCGTCGAGATCGCCCGGGCGAAAGCCCAGCTGGCCGAGCTCGAGCTACGCGTGATCGCGGCTGCCGATGACGTAGCGGCGGACAGCGGGGCTCGTGATGTGGCCGCGTGGCTGCACCACCACACCCACCAGCGCCCCGAGGCCCTGCGCGACGACCTCCGGCTCGCGCACGCCTTGGACCGCACCTATGGCCGGGTCGCAGCAGCGATGCGCACCGGAGAGTGCAACTCGGCACAGGCACACGTGATCGTTGCTGCCCTCGACGACCTGCCTGCCGATCTCGACCCCGAGATCCGTGTGAAGGCAGAGGAGGCCATGGTCGCCTACGCGACCCAGTTCGACCCCACCCGGCTGCGCCGCCTGGGGCGCCGGATCCTCGACGTGATCGCCCCGGAGATCGCTGAGGCCGAGGAAGCCAGACGGCTCGCGGCCGAGGAGGCCCATGCCCGCAAGAAGACCCGCCTCACCATGCGCCGGGTCGGGGACGGCACCACCCGCATCTCGGCCGTGGTCCCCGATGCAGCTGCGGACCGGCTCGCGACCAACCTCGAGGCCTTCGCCTCCCCGCGACGTGATGACGGCACCCGGACAGAGACCGGTGAGTACCTGCCCTACGCCCGACGGCTCGGACGTGCCTTCTGTCAGATGCTGGAGACTCTCGACCCGGCCCGGCTACCCATCCACGGCGGCGATGCGACCACGGTCATCGTGACCATCGACCTCGACCAACTCCGCAAAGACGCCGGAATCGGTCAGATCCTCGGCGGCCCCCCGATCACCGCGGCCGAAGCCAGACGGCTCGCGTGCACCGCCGGCATCATCCCCGCCGTCCTGAGAGGTGCCTCCGAGGTCCTCGACCTCGGCCGCAAGGAACGATTCTTCACCGCCGCCCAACGCCGAGCCCTCCTCCTACGATCAGCGATCTGCGAGGCCGAAGGATGCGACATTCCCGGCACCTGGGCCGAAGCCCACCACTGGCTCGCCTGGGCACTGGGCGGACCCACCGACCTCGACAACGCCGCCCTGCTCTGCAGTCATCACCACCACCGCGCCCACGACCCGGCGTACCTTCATGAACGCCTGCCCAATGGCGGGCGGATTCAACCGGTCATCGCAACACTGGGTGGTGGGTTCGGGTTCGAAAGTAGCTCATCGAGGACCTGTGCTGGTGTCTTCCAGCCGAGGGTC
>NZ_JBEXSD010000023.1:0-73629 GCF_040613495.1 Nocardioides sp. NPDC006273
ACTTCGGACTGCGTGGCACCGGCGAGCACTGCGGTGATGACCAGACGACGCTTCGACATGGCTGAGCCTTGGCCATCTCGCCCATGCCGATGTCGTGCGACACGCTATGCCGATGTCTCGAGACACCCCATTCCGATGTCCTGAGACTGGACACGACAGGCGGCTCAGCAAAGTGGCTCCTGAACAGCGATAACGCTGGCGGGGGCCATTCGCGATTTCGGTCCGAGTGTGGCGGAGCGCAGTGTTTGGCCCGCAACTCGGGACGCAGACCTTCGTGGTTCCCGGTGACTCGCGCTGGCCCGGACGGGCCGTGCGAGGACTCGGAACGCTGCTTCAGCCTCAGTCTTCGAGCGGGGCGAGGACGTGTGCCCTGTCCTTCCAGGCGGTCGACTGAGGAGACCAGGATGTCCCGGCGGCACAACGTTGATGTCGGTGGTGCCTGCAATGATGCGCGGCATGCCTTCCGAGTCCTCCGTGCAAGTGCCGTTCGTTCCCGCGGTCGCTGCTGCCTGGGAGCGCATCAGGGCGTGGTTGGAGGAGTGGGCGCCGTACCAACTGGGCATGGCCCGACCGCCGGTTCCTGCCGAGGTGATCGAGGACCTAGTGGCGAGGTTCGATCTGGACCCTCAGCTCGCGACCTTGCTCACCGTCGTGGATGGTGAACTCAACGCCGGGGTCCTGTTGGCGCCGAGCGTCAACCTGATGCCGGCCTCGAAGGTTCGTCGGTTCGAGCTCCTCGACGGTGTCCGAGACTGGGTCGGTGACATCCCGGATGAGCTCGAGTGGATCGAGTTCGCTGTCGATGGCTGTGGCGCGACGCTGGTGATCGAGCACGGTGACGGAGACGATCGAGGTGCAGTGAAGGTCGTCGAGTACGAGTTCGGGTATGTCGGGAAGAAGGTGTGGCCGAGTCTTCTTGCCATGCTCGAGGAGGTCGCGGACGGGCTGGAGACGGGAAGCCCGGTGAGCGGTGGGCTCGGCGGCTCTGACTACGTGCCGGTGCTCGGCGGGGACGGCGAGATGTGGTGGGACTCTGCCGATGAAGGCGCGACATCCTGGCCCGACTTGTCTTGGCGGCAGGCCATGGAGCGGCTGCGACGAGCGGACCCCGAGGCGTACGCCACGCTGCGACCTCCCGCACCGGGCGATGCGCTGGGCTCCCTGCGTGATGGGTGGCGACGGGTGCCGTCCCAGCTCGGTGACCTGATGAAGATTTGTGACGGTGCGACCGGTCCGGCGGCGTACCGAGTTCTTCCGGGTGGCTATCGCCCGTACACCAGCGAGGAAGTCCTCGCCGGGATCGAACGGCGCGGTACGCCACCACAGATGGGCCGCCCGACGTCTGCCGCGGAGCGGGCTGAACGTCCGAAACGAGGGCCTGTAGAGCTTGACCCGACCTTCGATGAACATCGTTGGGACTCGATCCCGCCGATCCCGTTCGCGTTGTCATCAGCAGGAGCTGAGCTGTTGATCTGTCGGAACCGTCGAGGTGAGGACGGCGCCGTACAGGTTGAGGAGGACGGATGCGGAACCCTTCGGACTCTGTGGCCGAGTGTTGCCGTGATGGTCCAGGACATCGCACGCTGAGACCGTCGCCGCGACGTTGTAGAAGCATGCCGGCGCGTGACTCCTTGACGGGTGTCCCGCGTGGTTGGGTCGTATTGCCACACTGCGTCAGTTGACCTCGCCTTCGTAGTCGGGCGGGAGCGCTGCAAGAGTCCCATCCTGGTCGGACAGCCGTGTTTCGTCGAATGGCGTGGTGGTTCCGCGCGCCCCGGCGTACGAGACCAGCCGCCATCTGCCTGCGGTGAAGCCATACATCGTTGTTGAACGGATCCGAATTCATCGGGTACGCGAGTCTGACCAGCCAGAACATGGCAGGAACGGCGGGGTTCCTTCGTTTTCGTGCCCGCCCCCGTCGGGGAGCAGTCGGCGGGACCGCTCACGAGACTTGCCTGGCGGCTCTTGACGGCGACGTCGGACGCCTGGTTATGTTAGCGCTCACATTCATGTGATCGCAGTCACACATGAGTGCGCCGGCGTTTGTCCAAAGCTGACCCTGGAGCGCAGATGGACCAGTCGAACATGACCCCCCACACCCCGCGCCGGAGGCATCTCGCGCGCACCCTGGCGGCGCTCGCGTCGTTGCCCCTGATCCTGGCCAGTCTGGTGACCACCGCGCCGGCGCAAGGTGCGAGCGACGCAGGCCTCATCGTCCACTACCCCCTCGACCAGACCACCGGCACCACGGTCGTCGACGAGTCGGGCGCCGGTCGCGACGGCACCCTGGCCGGTGAGGCGACCTGGCTCGGCTCCGAGGGGCTGTCCCTCGCTGGCACCGACGGGCACGTCAAGCTGCCGAACGACGTGATGGCCGGCCTCACATCGATCACCGTCTCGCTCGAGGTGAAGATCGCAGCGGACCAGGCCACTCCCTACTTCATCTGGGGCTTGGGCAACACCGGCTCCAACGGCTGGGGCAACGGCTACCTGTTCACGACCGGCAACGCCTACCGGACGGCGATCGCCACCGGCAACTGGAGCACCGAGCAGACGGTCACGGCCGGCCGCAACCTGGCCCGTGACACCTGGAAGACCATCAGCTACACGCTCGCCGACGGCACCGCGGTGCTCTACGAGGACGGTGTCGAGGTCGCCCGCCGCACCGGCGTGACGATCACCCCCGGCCAGATCGGCAACGGGGCGACGACCGCGAACTACCTCGGCCGGTCGGTCTACAGCGGCGACCGTCATCTGAAGGGTCAGGTGCGCGACTTCCGGATGTACGACCGCGCGTTGACGGCGGCAGAGGTTCACGAGCTGGGCCACGTGACCGACGAGCAGCGCGTCGAGCGCGACCTCACCTGGCTCGACCTGGGCGACACGTCCCGCGTCGTCAGCGACCTCTCGCTCCCGAGCAGCGGCCCGAACGGCTCCACCTTCACCTGGGCCTCCTCGGTCCCGGAAGTCGTCTCCGCGACCGGGGCCGTCACCCGGCCGCCCCACGGCAGCCCCGATGCCGCCGTGACGCTCACCGCCACCGCCACCCACGGCTCCGAGAGCCGGTCCGAGGAGTTCACCGTCAACGTGCCGGCCGACATCAGCGACGAGGAGAAGGTCACCCGCGCCGCGGCTGCGCTCCGGGTCTGGGACGCCCACGAGATCCGCGGCAACATCACCCTGCCGACCCAGGGCCTGCACGGCACGAGCGTCAGCTGGACATCCAGCGAGCCCGAGGTCGTCACCCCGACCGGCGAGGTCGACCGACCGGCGTACGGCAACAACCCGGTCCGCCTGGCGCTCAACGCCACCGTCAACCTCGGCAAGACGAAGGAGAAGCGAAAGTTCCGGTTGACCGTCCTGCCGCTGCCGAAGCAGGAGCCGCTCGAGGGCTACACCTTCGCCTACTTCACGGGTGAGGGGACGGCCGACGGCGAGCAGGTCTACCTCGCCGCCAGCAAGGGCAACGATCCGCTCCACTGGGACGAGCTCAACGGCGGCGAGCCGGTGCTGCGGTCGCAGCACGGCGACAAGGGAGTACGCGACCCGTTCATCATCCGCTCCCCGGAGGGCGACAAGTTCTACCTGATCGCCACCGACCTCAAGATCCACGGCAACGGGGACTGGGACGCCGCCCAGCGGCAGGGGAGCCGACACATCGAGGTCTGGGAGTCCACGGACCTCGTGAACTGGTCCGAGCAGCGACACGTCCGGGTGTCCTCGGCCCAGGCCGGGAACACCTGGGCGCCGGAGGCCTACTACGACGAGGGGATCGGGGCGTACGTGGTCTTCTGGGCCTCGAAGCTCTACGACGAGTCCGACCCCGAGCATGCCGGCAGCACCCACAACCGGATGGTCTACGTCACCACCCGGGACTTCCGGACCTTCAGCGAGCCCAAGGTGTGGATCGACCCGGGCTACTCGGTGATCGACTCCACCGTCGCCGAGCACGAGGGGACCTACTACCGGTTCACCAAGGACGAGCGGAACAACACCTCCACCACGCCCTGCAGCAAGTTCATCGTCGAGGAGAAGGCCACCTCGCTGCTCGACCTGGACTGGAGCTTCGTCGCGGAGTGCATCGGCAAAGGGACAGCCGACAACCCCGGCATCGACCGCGGCGAGGGGCCGACGATCTTCAAGTCCAACACCGAGGACAAGTGGTACCTGTTCATCGACGAGTTCGGCGGCCGCGGGTACGTGCCGTTCGAGACCACCGATCTGGAGTCGGGCTTCTTCCGAATCTCCAGCGACTACCAGCTTCCCAGCCGCCCCCGCCACGGGACCGTTCTGCCCGTGACCAAGGCCGAGCTGGACCGCATCCGCACCGCCTACCGCGTGTTCTGAGGAGACCATCGTGCACAGAATCCGTCTGCTGACCGTCCTGTCCGCCGCCACCGTCCTCGCACTGCCCCTGGCCTACGCCGCGCCCGGCCTCGCCGCGGACAGACGAGCCGCTGCACCCGAACCCGACTACACGATCACGGCCCACGCCGGTGAGTCCGGACCCGAGATCAGCGACTCGATGTACGGCGTCTTCTTCGAGGACATCAACTATGCCGCCGACGGCGGCCTCTACGCCGAGCTGGTGCGGAACCGGTCCTTCGAGTTCCTGCCCGTCGACAACCGCTCCTATACGGGCATGACTTCCTGGACCCCACGAGGCGTGGGCGGGGGCAACGGGACCGCCACCCCCGTGAACGACGGCTCCCGCCTCAACGAGCGCAACCGCACCTATCTGCAGCTCTCGCTGGCCAACGCCGACGGCGGCACGTACGGCGTCTCCAACAGCGGCTGGAACAACGGTGTCGCGCTCGAGGCCGGCAAGAGCTACGACTTCTCGGTCTGGGCACGCTCGGACACCGCCGGCGGCACGCCGCTGACCGTGTCGCTGCGCGACGAGTCCGGCGCCATCTCGTACGCCGATCCGGTCCGGATCCAGGTGAAGGGCGACACCTGGACGAAGTACGCCGGGACCTTCACGGCGAAGGCCACGACCGACTCCGCACGTCTGTGGCTGCAGGGGGAGGGTGTCGGCACCCTCCGCCTCGACATGGTCTCGCTGATGCCCGAGGACACCTTCATGGGCCGGGAGAACGGGCTGCGCAAGGACCTCGCCGAGAAGATCGCGGCGCTCGAGCCGGAGTTCGTCCGCTTCCCGGGCGGCTGTCTCGTCAACACCGGCAGCATGTCCGGCTACGACGCCGCCTCCGGCTGGCAGCGCGCCCGGTCCTACCAGTGGAAGGACACCGTCGGCCCGGTCGAGGAGCGCGCGACGAACGCCAACTTCTGGGGCTACAACCAGACCTACGGCCTGGGCTACTTCGAGTACTTCCAGTTCGCCGAGGACATCGGGTCGATGCCGCTGCCGGTCGTGCCGGCGCTGGTCACCGGCTGCGGCCAGAACCGGGCCACCGACGACGAGGAGCTGCTGCAGCGCCATATCCAGGACACCCTCGACCTCATCGAGTTCGCCAACGGCCCGGTCGACTCCGAGTGGGGCGGTCTGCGTGCCGAGATGGGACACCCGAAGCCGTTCGGGCTCACCCACCTGGGCGTCGGCAACGAGGAGAACCTGCCGGAGGAGTTCTTCGAGCGGTTCGAGAAGTTCCGCGCGGCCATCGAGGAGCGCTACCCGGAGATCACGATCATCAGCAACTCCGGCCCAGACGACCAGGGCGCGCTCTTCGACCAGCACTGGGCGCAGAACACGGCCGCCGGCGTCGACATGGTCGACGAGCACTACTACAACTCCCCGACCTGGTTCCTGCAGAACAACGACCGCTACGACAGCTACGACCGCAACGGGCCGAAGGTCTTCCTCGGTGAGTACGCCTCCCAGGACAACAAGCTCTTCAACGCACTGTCCGAGGCGGCGTTCATGACCGGACTCGAGCGCAACGCCGACGTCGTGCAGCTCGCCTCCTACGCCCCGCTGCTCGCCAACATCGACCACGTCCAGTGGCGCCCGGACATGATCTGGTTCGACAACGACCAGTCCTGGAGCTCGGCGAACTACGAGGTCCAGAAGCTGTTCATGAACAACGTCGGTGACCGGGTCGTGCCCAGCGAGGCGACCGGCAAGGTGATCGAGCCGAAGCCCATCACCGGCGGCCTCGGCCTCTCCACCTGGGCCACCTCGGCGGCGTACGACGACGTGTCGGTCACCGCACCCGATGGGACCGAGCTGTTCGCCGACGACTTCGAGGACGGGAACGCCGAGGGCTGGAGCCCGCTGGCCGACCGCGGCGCCTGGTCGGTCGTCGACGGTGCCTACACGCAGACGGACGCGGCCGCTCAGGACACCCTGGTCGGGGCCGCGGACATCACCGCGAGCGACTACGACATCAAGCTCAAGGCCACGAAGCTGTCCGGCGCCGAGGGCTTCCTGGTCGCGTTCGGGGTCAAGGACTCCGGCAACTTCTACTGGTGGAACATCGGCGGCTGGAACAACTCCCGCAGCGTCGTCGAGAAGGCCACCAACGGCGGCAAGGAGACCCTGGTCGCCCGCGAAGGCCACTCGGTCGAAACCGGGCGGACCTACGACGTACGGATCGAGGTCCGGGGCACCCACGTCCGGCTCTTCCTCGACGGTCAGCTCTTCCAGGAGTTCGACGACGACCAGGTCACCGAGCCGTTCGCGCAGGTGGTCACCCGGGACGAGGCGACCGGCGACCTGATCGTCAAGGTCGTCAACGCCCAGGCCGAGCCGGCGGTCACCCGCGTCGACCTCGGCGTCAAGGTCGCCCCGAAGGCGGAGATGACGGTCATCAGCGGCGACCCGGAGGAGCAGAACACGCGTACGGCGCAGCCGATCAAGCCGGTCACCAGCACCATCCGTGGCGTGGACCGCACCTTCACCCGCACTTTCGCGCCGTACTCCGTGACCTTCATCCGCATCCAGACCCGGTAGGAGCACCCATGTCCGACCTGAACCACCTCGACCACCTGAACCATCTCAGCCTCCGGGCCGGCCTCAGCAGGCGCCACCTCCTGCAGGCCGGGGTCGGCCTCGGGGCGGCGGCTGCCGTCGCCGGGTACGCCGCGCCCGCCGCCGCGGCTCCGTCCACACCGATGCTCAGCGACGCCGAGATCTGGGGAGTGCCGACCCTCAACCCGCTGGTCGAGCGCCGGGCCGACCCGTTCGTCACCCCGCCCGTCGACGGGATGTACTACCTGACCGGCTCCGTGCCGGAGTACGACCGTCTGGTGATCCGCGGATCGGCTTCGCTGGCCGGCCTCGCCACCGCGGCGGAGTCGGTGATCTGGCGCCGCCCCACCAGCGGGAAGATGGGCGGCCACATCTGGGCACCCGAGCTGCACCGCATCGATGGCCGCTGGTACGTCTACTTCGCGGCCGGCGACTCCGACGACGTCTTCCGGATCCGGATGTACGTCATGGAGTCGACGCTCGCCGACCCGCGCGACCCCGCGGGCTGGGGTGCTCCGCAGCAGATCATCACGCCATGGCAGAGCTTCGCCCTCGACGCCACCACGTTCGAGCACGCCGGCCGCCGCTACCTGGTCTGGGCACAGAGCGAGCCCGAGATCGCGGTGAACACCAGTCTCTACATCGCCGAGATGAGCTCCCCGTTCGCGATCAGCACCTTCCCGGCGCGGATCGCGACCCCGACCCGCAGCTGGGAGGTGCAGGGCTACAAGGTCAACGAGGGAGCCGCGGTGCTGATTCGCAACGGCCGCGTCTTCATGACGTTCTCGGCCAGCGCAACCGACTCGCGCTACTGCATGGGCCTGCTCACCGCTGCGGCGGACGCCGACCTGCTCGACCCGGCGTCGTGGGTCAAGAGCCCCGATCCGGTGTTCACCACCAATGAGCAGACCGGACAGTACGGTCCGGGGCACAACTCGTTCACGGTCGCCGAGGACGGCGTGACCGACGTTCTCGTCTACCACGCCCGGGACTACCGCGACATCACCGGCGACCCCCTCTACGACCCGAACCGGCACGCCCGCGTGCAGAAGGTGGTGTGGCATGCGGACGGCACCCCCATGTTCGGGGTGCCGGTCGGGAAGGGTGGGCCGATCGTGCGGCTCACCCCGCTGGATGCTCCGGGCTCGTTCGTACGCCATTACGAGTACGCCGTCAGGGTGGATCAGGCGCCGAAGGAGCTCGCCGACAGCCAGTTCCGGTTCGTCCCCGGGCTGGCGGGCGACGGCTCGGAGTCACTGCAGTCGGTCAACTTCCCCGACAGGTACGCCCGGGTCACCGGCGGTATGGTCCGGATCGACCCGGTCGAGTCAGGCCCGGCGTACGCTGCCGAGGCCAGCTTCCGCCGGATCCCGGTCAAGGGCGGGGTCTCGCTTCAGGTGGCCACGGACCGCGGCGACTACCTCCGGCACGACCGCGGTGCGCTCACCGTCGGTGGCACCGCGGGACGACGGTCCAGCACCTTCGTCCTGACCTGATCGATCGGATTTGCGCATCGGTTACCAGTTGTCGACGTTTGACAGCGCCCGCCCCGGGATGCGTGCTATCACTTCCGTGTGCGGTCCAGGCGTCCGTGGTGCTGGAGTACCCCCCCACTCGGCACTGAACGACGTCTCGGACCGCACGCCAACCGGAGGTGGACGGCGATCCGGCCGTCTTGGACGATAGTCTTGGTCACGTGACGAGGGTGTCGGCAGACGAGCGGCGTCGGTTGCTGGTCCAGGCGGCGATCCGCGTGATGGCGCGCGACGGTGTCGCGCAGGCGACCACCCGGTCGATCGTCGCGGAGGCCGACATGTCGCTCGGCACGTTCCATTACTGCTTCCGCTCCAAGGAGGAGCTGCTCGAGCAGGTGATCACCACGATCACCAGCCACACGCTGGCACCGGCCCTGGAGATCATCGAAGGTCCGGGCACGCTGGAGGAGAAGCTGCGCGGCGGCCTGGCGTCCTACTGGCAGCACGTTCTGGACAATCCCGACGAGCACCGGGTGACCTACGAGCTGACGCAGTATGCGACGCGCAACCCGGCGTTGGCAGAGGTTGCGCGGATGCAGTACCGCACCTACCTCGACGCGCACACCAAGGTGATCGAGACTCTCGGGTCCAGCGCCGGGGTGACCTGGACGGTCGACGTCGCGGTGCTGGCGCGCTACCTGACCGCGATCGTGGACGGTCTGACGCTGCTCTACCTCAACGAGGGCGATGCGGAGACCGCGGGCGCGGCGATCGATCTGGCCGCCACGCAGCTGCTGGGCCTGGTCACCGATCGACCGACCAGCTAGATCACGCCGAGTCGGCTCGTCATGACGAGCCGACTCGGCGCGATTTTTGGTCAGTTCGAGCCGACTCGGCGTGATCGGGGTCGAACCGGTCAGAGGAAGGTCTTCCCCTCGCCGCGGTAGGTGGGGACCACGTCGACGACACGGTCGCCCTCGACGAGGACGATCTCGTCGACATGCTCGCAGAGCTCGCCGGCCTTGGTGTGCCGGAACCAGACGTGGTCACCGAGACCGAACTCGTCGACCCGCGGCCCCACCAGCGGCGTCTGCACCTCGCCGGCACCTTCTTGGTCGACGAGCGACAGGTCCGGCGGCCACACCGGCGTCGGCAGCCGGTCCTTCCCGGCGGCGCCCGACGCGATCCAGCCGCCGCCGAGCACGGTGGCGTGCTCGGGGGAGGGGCGGCGTACGACCGAGAGCACGAAGTACGCCGCGGGCTGGGGCCGGAAGCGGGTGTAGAAGTCGAACAGGCGGGGTGCGAACAGGCCGGAGCCGGCCGCCACCTCGGTGACCGCCGGCTCGGCTGCGGTGAGCTCGAGGCTGCCGGTGCCGCCTCCGTTGACGAACTCCAACGGCGCGACGCTCCGAACAGCGGCGACCGCGTCGGCGCGACGCTCGGCGAGCTCAGCGGCCGACCGCCGCTGCATCTCCCGGACCGCGAACCTGCGCAGGCCGGGTTGATTGTCGCCGATCCCCGCGATCTGGCCCTCGTAGCCCATCAGGCCGACCAGCTCGAAGCGCGGGTGGGCGGCGACCTTGCGGGCCAGTGCGGCGGCCTCCTCCGGTGCGTGCACCGGCGATCGGCGAGCGCCCAGGTGGACCCGGCCGCCGGCGAGCCGGAGCGAGACGTCGAGCTCCAGACAGATCCGGATCGGCGGACCGTCGGGGCCGACGACAGCGGCCGTCAGGTCGAGGTGGTCGGGGCTGTCGACCATGAGGGTGACCCGCGAGGCGAGCTCGTCGTCCTCGGCCAGCCGCCGGAGCGCCGCGCGGTGCGTGGTCGGGTAGCCCACGACCACGTCCTCGTGCTCTTCGGCGAGCCAGAGCGCCTCGGGCAGGGTGAAGGCGAGGATGCCGGACATCCCCGGGACCTGCAGGGCGTCCCGGATCACCGAGCGCACTCGGATCGACTTGCTGGCCACCCGGATCGGCTTCCCGGCCGCACGGCTCACCAACTGGTGGGCGTTGGTGCGCACCGCCGCCACGTCGAGGACGGCGAACGGCGGGTCCAGATGCTCGGTCGCGGCGAGCAGGTCCACCCATGGAGTTCGGGCGGGGCCGTCGGGCTGGGTCAGGGTCATCGTCGGGCCTCCGGGGCTGGGCCGAGCACGCGGTCCAGGTAGGGGTTGGCAAAGACCCCGGCGGGGTCGAGGTGGTCGCGGAGCGCGACGAAGTCGTCGAAGCGGGGATAGCGCTCACGCATCGCTGACGCGTCGAGGCGGTGCATCTTGCCCCAGTGCGGCCGGCCGCCGGCGGCGCCGAGGACGTCCTCGCAGACGCCGAACCAGCGCTCGTGCGGCATCCGGTGGTACTGGTGGAAGGCGACGACGGCCGAGTCCCGCTGATAGGCAGGCGAGAGCCAGATGTCGTCGTGGCGTACGAACCGGATCTCGAACGGGAACGAGACCGGCTCGTCGTGGGTGTCGACCCACCGCTTCAGCTCGCGCAACGCCGGAACGAGGGTGTCGCGCGGCACGAAGTACTCGCCCTCGCGGAAACGTACGTTCCGTTCCGACGCGAACACGTTGGGCGCCAGGTCGGTGAAGTCGCGCGCGGAGATCGCCTTCGTCACGAACCGGGTGACACCGGGGACCAGGCGCGGGAACCGGGCGCCGGCCCGCAGCATCGCCTCGAAGCCGATGTTGGTGACGATCCGGTCGTCGATCGTTCGAGTCAGCCGGCTCATCGGGCGCAGCTCGGTGTCGCCGGGGAGCCGCCGGAACCGCCGGGTCAGCGCCGTCGTCGTGTGCGGGAACCAGAAGAACTCGAAGTGGTCGTTGTCAGCCACGTGCTCGTCGACGCCGTCGAGCACGTCCTCGAGCGGCGCCGCCGCGTCGACGGCCCGGAGCGCATAGAGCGGCACGCACTGCAGCGTCACCTTGGTGATCACGCCGAGCGCGCCGAACGAGACCCGCGCGGCCTCGAAAAGCTCCGGCCGCTCGGTCGCCGAGCACTCCACGACCGACCCGTCGGCGAGCACCAGCTCGAGCCCGCGTACCTGCGTCGAGATGCTGCCGAACTCCGCGCCGCTTCCGTGCGTGCCGGTCGAGATCGCGCCAGCGACCGTCTGCCGGTCGATGTCGCCGAGGATCTCCATCGCCAGGCCGTGCCGGGCGAGGATCAGGTTGAGCCGGTGCAGCGGGATGCCGGCGGCGACCGTCACCAGCCCCGAATCGCGGTCGACCGAGTGCACCCCGTCGAGCCGGTCCGGAACCAGCTGTACGCCGGGGGCGACCGCCGCCCCCGTGAACGAGTGCCCTGACCCGATCATCCGCACCGGCAGCTCGTCGCCGACGGCCGCCTTGACGGCGGCCGCCACCTCGTCGGTCGTCGCGGGCGCGACCACGCGCGCAGGCGTGACCCGCTCGGTGCCTGCCCAGTTCTGCCAGCTCACGGCGTCCCTCCCCGGACCGGATAGTGGTCGGCGTAGTCGGTGTAGGTCGTCCCGCTCGCGCTCCAGGGCGGCGAGGTCGGCGTCAGGGTGGTGTTGGCCCACCCCCGCGGCTGCGGGTGGCCGCGCCGGAACAGGACGTAGTCCAGGTGCTCACGTCCTCCCGAGGACGCCAGCGGGTTGGTCTCCGGGTCCCAGGTGTAGGGATGACCGGCGTACGTCGGCGCGGTGACATCGAGCATGGACAGCATCGCGTCGTACTCCGGGGAAGCCTTGATCACGTTGAGGTCGCCGGCGATCACGATCGGCTCGTCGGCGGGGATCCTCAGTCCGTCGAGGAAGCCGTCGAGCTCGGTGAACTGCCGCTTCCGGGTCGCGGCGGCGTCGGAGCACAGTGCGGCCTCTGCCTGCGCATGGGTGCCGACCACGTGCACCGGGCGGCCGCCGACGTCGAGACGGGTGTAGACGAAGCCCTTGTTGGAGAACCAGTCGGCGTCGCATCCGTCGGCGTACACGTACTGCGCGCGATGGGTGATCGGCCACCGGCTGAGGATCGTCACGCCGCCGTCCTCGGGGGTGAGCGCGGAGTAGGACCCCAGCGTCTCGTCCCAGCCCGAGCGGGAGCGGCCGAGGACCGGCGTCTGATGGGGATACTGGCTGGCCAGGCGCGACTTCAGGGTGTCGGAGGGGCCGTTGTCGAACGCCTCCTGGAGCACCACGACGTCGTGGCCGCGGACGTAGTCGGCACCCGCGATCAGCTCCGCCCTGGTGGCGTTGGCCTTTCCGCCGGCGATCGCCGGCAGCATCGCCACGTTGTGGGTGAGGATGCTCAGACCGGCCCGGGCAGGCCTCTCCAGGTCTTCACCGGCGGATGCCGATGCCGGCGTCGACCCGGGGCCGGTGATCGCGGCAACCGCGCACATCGCCGCCGCCATCGCTGTCACGGCGCGCATCAGTCGACCACCGTGAACGCCGGGCTGGTGCCGCTGATCGAGCGCACGTTCCCCAGCAGGCTCCGGGCGTCACCGAAGTAGCGGATCCGGTAGCTCCCCGGCTCCACGTCCTCCGGCACGTCCCAGGTGATCGTCACCTTCGACGCGGCGACGCCGTAGCGCGCCCAGTGGAGCTTCGTCGACCAGTCGCTGTCGTCGGCGACCCGCTGCCAGCGTGGCTCGCTGGTCGAGCTTGCCGCGATCTGCCGCTCCACGGTCAGGTAGCTGCCCTCGTGGTGCGGATCGTTGTTGGGGTGCGCGCCGGCGAACGTCACGCTCACCTGGTCGCCGGGCCGGTACGTCGCATCCGGCGCGGTCAGCACGTCGCCGTACCTCTTGGCGATCGGCGGCGCATCGGCCACCACCGCACCCTGGAGCGAGGGGAACTGGAGGGCGCTGCGGTCGCGCTCCTTGGCCCCGAGCGGGACGTCGACCCCGGTGCGCATCGCGGCACCCAGATCGGCCACGGTCTGCATGAACGCCGGGAGCTCGTAGCGCCCGAAGAGCGTCGAGGCGCCCTCGTACTCCTTGGCGTCGTACTCCTCCGGCGTGGTCAGGTAGTGCGCGTAGGCGTTGGTGTAGCCCTGCACCAGCACATTGTCCAGGCCCGCGCCGACCGCATCGGCGACGGCGCGCCGCAGCCGCAGGCCGGAGACCACAGTCACCTCGGCCGGGACTCCGACGAGGTAGAGGTCGCCGATCCGGACCAGCTGCACCGGCAGCTTCTGCTGCACCATGTCGAGCGCCCCGACCGGGAGCAGGATCTCCTTCGGTGCCTGGCAGGCCCGTAGCGCCGGGCTGGCGGTGTAGAGCGCCTCGGAGATCGTCGCGACCGCGGGGTTGCCGCCGTCCTTGCCCTCCTTGAAGATCGGCAGCCCGCCGCCACCGTCCTCGGTGCTGCCGGCGGCGAACGACGCGCCGAGCGCGGCCGGACACGTGCTGTGCGGCTTCCCGTCGGGCGTGAACTCGCGGCGCACGGCGGTGTTCGCGAAGTCGACATACACGATCCGGGAGTCGACGCCTCCGGCCAGCGCTCGGTCGTCGCGGAGCCCGCGGCGGGCGGCGTCGTACGTCCTGGTGCCGATGATCCGGGTGTTCTCGAACTGGTCGGTGGTCGGGCCGTCGGAGGGCCGCAGATTGAGGTTCGGCGACATGTCACCGGCGTTGGTCTGCGCGAAGGAGGCCACGAAGCCGGGGTCGCGGCTGTCCTCGACGTAGTCGACGCCTCGCGCGAGCCGCTCCCATGCGTACTCGGCATAGCCCTTGTTGTCGGGGCTCACCAGGGTGTTGTCGGTCGACATGCTCGTCGCGTGGACCGGGAACCAGTTGATGACCCCGTCCAGGCTGGTTGACCCGTCGGGGGCGTCGCGGCGCACCTGAAGGGTGGTGCTCCGGGTGTCGACGCCATCGGGGAAGTGGGCCTTGTCCGCCTCCGGGTTGCGGTCGAACGCGGTCTTCGAGCGGTTGACGTTGGCGTTGGTCAGCTCGCTGGCCGACACGCTCAGCTCGGCCGGCGCGAGGTCGGCGTCGGCCCGCTCGATGGAGGTGACGATCCCGTCGACGAGGGCGCGGAAGGTCTTGCCGTGGTAGCCCAGGGTGGTGATGTTGTAGAGCGTGTGGTGCGAGTAGCCGCCCGGGGCCGCGTGGGTGTGGGTCGCGGTCAGCATCACGTTGCGCTCGGTGTAGGTGTCTCCGAAGCGCTGCTCGAGCTTGGCGAGGACGGCGTCGCGGACGCTCTGGAAGATCATCCCCGCGTCGGCGAGGACGTGGACCACGCGCTCGCCCGTCTCCGGGTCACCGATCACGAAGGCACGGGCGCGCTGGCGCATGTGCAGCCCGCTGCTGACCTGGCTGAGATCGGCGTAGCCCATCATCCCGGCCTCCGCCACCTCGCCGGTGACGTCGGCGATGCCGCGGCCGACAAGATAGTCGCCGGCCTCTTGGTCCGTTCTGAGGTCGGCGCGTGCCGTCGAGGCGTACGTCGTTTCGGCACCGCTCGCCGAGGGCGGCGGCGGCAACGTCGTGATCCCGAGAGTGGCGGCCGCCAGCAACGTGACAGCCCCAGTGGTCCTCCATGTGACGCGCGTCATAACAGGAGGATGCCTGCTCGATCTCACTCGGTCAATAGTCCTGGACAGATGACCTACTTCGTGGACGGAGAGCCTCTGCGACGTCCGATTACCGCCGGAACTAGCGGCCCGCAGTCTGTTGAATGGTTCACGAAACAACCAATTCGAACGATGGGAAGCAGATGAAGATCGCCCTTGTCACCGGAGCCAGCCGCGGGATCGGTGAGGCAACTGCCCGCCGCCTCGCCCGGAGCGGTGCGCACGTCATCCTGACCGCACGCCGTCCCGAGGATCTCCAAGAGCACGTGGACCGGCTCGAGGCGGCCGGTCACTCGGCCTCGGCGCTTCAGTTGGACGTCACCGACCGCGACAGCGTGCAGCGCGCCGCGGACGCAGTCGCCGCGGCCCACGGCCACCTCGACGTGCTGGTCAACAACGCCGGAGTCCTCCCGGAGGTGGCCAACGCCGAGCCGGTCGAGGTCGTCGACCTCGAGATGTTCCGCACCACCTACGAGACCAACGTGCTCGGTGCGGTCGCGGTCCTGGAGGCGTTCTTGCCGCTCCTCCGCAAGAGCGAGGCCGCCCGCATCGTCAATGTGACCTCGACGATGGGGTCGATGGCCGACCAGACCGACCCGGAGTCGCCGTACTACGGCACGGTCGTGCCTGCCTACCAGTCCTCCAAGGCCGCGCTGAACAGCGTCACCATCGCACTGGCGAAGGCTCTTGCGGACACCTCCATCAAGGTCACGTCGGTCTGCCCGGGGTTCGTGCAGACCGAACTGACCCCGATCAACAAGGACAACGCACCGACCACCCCCGACCAGGCCGCCGAGGTGATTCACCGCGCTGCGACGCTGCCCGACGACGCTCCTTCGGGAACGTTCGTCGACGCGAACGGCCCCGTGGCCTGGTAGAACGGCCAGGTCAGCCGGCTGCCACCTCCGCGAGAGGTCGGCGGCCGGCGCCGGGTGGACGAGCCAGCCGAGGTGGCTCGACTTCAAAGTGTGTACGGCGTACGGGTTCTCCGGGGTGAGGGCGTCGCCCTCGCGGATGAGCCGGTCCTGCATCGCCGGCGGCCCCGATCAGCACCGAGGCGTCGAAGGAGGCCATCTCCGGCGGGGCTGCTGATCTTCATTCGTCGGCCGCGCCTCCGAACGGCGCCGACCGTGGGGCCTCGCCCATCGGCGTACCGCCGTAGACGACAGAGCCGTCGGCCCGCTGGTAGGTCAGCCACGGCACCGTCTCCGAGAATCCGACGCCCGGCTTGCTGTAGTCGCACACCCCGCTCGGGAAGGCCCTCTTCAGGCGTGCCCACTGCGCATCATTGAGGCCGAACGCGCCGTAGTCGTCGGTGCGACGCAGCGGTTTGAGGTGACACTTGGCGTTGTCGGAGTAGTTGTTGTCACCGGCCACGATGCGCGGCGTCGCGAAGTCGGTCTTGACCAGGTCGCTGACCGGTCCGAGCCCGCACACCAGATCCGAGACCGGGTCGACGACGAGGTTGAGCGCGGGATCCAGGACCGGGTTGAGGGCGCCGTTCAGACCGTCGAGCACGCCGCCGGTCAGATCGTCCACGAGCGGGTCGGCGACCGGGAGGAACAGGCCGTCGTCGCTGGAGACCCCCTGCGCCTGGGTGCATCGGTCGTGCAGGTCACCAGGGCGGTCCTGGACGATCTTGTCGGCCAACGCCACGGAGCGCTCGTCCGCCTCGACCGAGGCCAGCCAGCGGTCCATGGCGAGCAGCGCCTCCTCGGAGTAGCTCGGGTCGCCGATCAGCGGCGTCACGCCGTACCAGATCACCTGGTTGTCGGCGTGGCCCTGCTCCCGCGTCAGCCGGTCGCGCATCGCCCACGCCCACCGCGCGTCGTGCGCGAGACCAGGGTCGGGGCCGCCGTGGTCGATGATCGCCACCTCGGACAGGTTGCTGGCGGTGTTGACCATCCCGCTGCGGTAGGCGTTGGTGAGCGCGGTCGGGTCGGCGACCGAGCGCTGCGCCCGCGGCTGGACGTCGATGTCGAGCCCGCCGACCTTCTCGTTGACGTCGACGAACTGCTCCGGGGTGATCGTCCCGGCGCGGAGTGCCTCGAGGCCGTACTGAACCCCCGTGTTGTCGAGCGGCGAGGCCGCGAAGCCACGCCCGATCTGCTGCTCCTGCGGCGTCCACACACTCTCCGGCCGCGGGCCGAAGACGTTGATGGCGCCGTCGATGATCGAGCAGCGTACGCCGCCGGGGTTGGTCTTCGCGTCGTAGCGCTCCTGGTCGCTGACCCCGGCGCACGGGTGCGTCGGCATGACCGCCTGCTTGAAGAGGCCCTCGTCGGCGACGACCGCGTTGACCGGCAGCAGGTGGCCCTCGACCGCCGCCCACTGCAGCGGGTTCCAGAACTTGCCGTCGGTGAGCCTCTCGGAGCTCTCGAAGTACTTGCGGAGCAGGTGGTAGTCGGAGAACTGGAGCCCCGGCGAGAGCGAGTCGGGGTAGGAGCAGGTGACGACCAGCCCCTGGTAGATCCCCGGGTAGGCGTTCGCGATCGTCTGCTGCGCGATCGAGCCACCGGAGCAGCCGCTGCCGATCGTGTAGCGCAGGTCGCCGTAGGTCTCGACGAGGTGCTCCTTGGCCATCATCAGCGACTCGGCCGCGGAGGTCACGTTGCAGTTGTGGCCGGTGTTGGCCAGCGCGGTCGAGAGCATCGCGAAGCCACGCCCGAGCGCGACGGTGGGGCTGTCGCCGAACGCGTCTGCGACGACGGGGATGCCGAGATCGAAGGTGCCGGCATAGTCCTTGGTCGGCGCCTCGCCCACCTGATGGTCGACCCCGCAGCTGCCGCCGTGGGGGATGAACAGCTTGTTGTTCCACTGCTGCTGCGGGCGCCAGCGCCGCCACGGCTCGTCGGGCTGCCAGAGCACGGCGATCCGATACTGGTCGCGGTTCTGGTAGCCGGTCTCGACCCGGACGACGAATGGCACCGTCACACCTTCGTCGGTGGTCGTGGTGGCGACGTCACGAGCAGGGTTCGCCGGGTCGTAGGGCTGCAACCCGTCGAGCAGCGCGTTGGTGGACTTGTAGAGCCAGCTGATCTCCGGCTCCTGATTGCACTGCTCGTCCGTCGCGGTCGGCTGGCAGCGCCACGGCTCCAGCTGCGGCCCGGAGAAGATCGGCCCGCCGCGCGGGTGGTTGGTGATCGTGAGCCAGGCCCCGCGACCGTCCCGAAGACGTGCGGTCAGCTCGTTGGTCCCGACCCGCAGACCGCGTACGACGCCCTCGATCTCGCCGTTGGGTCGCTCGGCGAAGGTGCCGGTGACGTCGCGGTCGCCCTTGCGGCGCGACGTGTGGCGGGTGTCGTCGAGCCAGACCCGCAGGTCGTCGGGGTCGGCCCCGTCGGGGAGAGTGATCCGCACCAGGGCGTTGCCGTCGAAGACCAGGTCGGCCCGGTTGGAGAGCGTCTCCAGGACGATGTCCTCGGCCGCGGCGTGCGCCGCCCCAGCTGGTGCCACACCGAGCAGCATGCTCGCGACGAGAGCGGACACCGTCGCGATCGAGACGGGCAGGGCGCGAGCGGGCATGGCATGCCTTTCCGAGAGCTGCGCACGTCCCTCGAGTAGACGCTCGCGGTGACAGGAGAATGCCCGCTGCCGCCCGGCCGGTCAAGGGTGGTCAACGGAGAGCGGGTGTCTGACCAGCAGGAACCCACTGGTCAGACACCCGTTCGTCGAACCCTCGGTCGGCGCTCAGGCCCCCGCAGCCGCCTGGTGGAGCGCGCGGATCTCCTCGACCAGCTCGGGGACGGGGCCGACGACGTCGATCGCGGGCGCGACCTCCTGGATCGGCAGCGCTCGCACCGACGACTCACCCGCTCCCCAGCCGGCCCGCCACTGTGTCAGCTGCTCGGAGGAGGCGATGTAGACGACTCGGCCCACGCCGGCCCAGCCCTGCGCTGCCGAGCACATCGGGCAGTGCTCACCGGAGGTGTAGACGGTCGCGCCGGCGCACGTCTCCGGGTCGAGGTTCATGGCCGCCCAGCGGGCGAGCGCGAACTCGGGGTGCGCCGTCGGGTCGCCCGTCGACGTCTCCTGGTTGCGGTCTTCGTGGAGCGCGTTTCCGGCGCTGTCGGCGAGGACGGACCCGAACGGTCCGTCGCCGTCCGCCAACGCCTCCGCCGCCAGGTCGAGGCAGCGTCGCAGGTGGGCCATGTCGGTCGAGGTGGTGTCGGTGGTCACCGCCCCAGTCTGCGGCTGGTGGCGGTGGATGTCGTTCTATTTCCTGGCGATCAGCCTGGACTGCTCAGTAGCTTGCAAGCCATGTGCCCTGGCACCGACGTTTCGAGCGGAGCACCGTGGCCGACCCGACGCGGCTCGCCGAGGACCTGGCCGACGCACACAGTTCGTACGTCTCGAGGTGATTCCCGCCTGCAGCCAGGCCTCAAGCCGTCCAACTGTGTGCATCGACGCACACAACTCGACACCTGACTCGACTCGAGCGCTGAGCAGCGACTGTCTCGGTGCCAACTGTGTGCACCATCCTCAGCGCAGGAAACGAAACCTCGTCCCGCGTGACTGCCACAACCATGCACAACCATGGTTGCGCTGGGTCTGGCCCGCTGCGGAGACGGTCAGCTGGCCTCGATGACGGCGCAGGCGATCCGGTCACCGGCGTCGCCGGTCTTGGTGGTGTCCTCGTCCGGGCCCTCGGGGGCGTACCGCTCCGGGACGTTGGCGTAGTTGTCCGGGCCGGAGTGGATCATCACCGCGCTGCCGTCGGCATCCCGGAGGTCATCGAACGTGAAGGGGCCGGTGAACTCCAGGTCGGCGGTGCCGTCCTCGTTCACGAGGAGCGAGGGCAGGTCGCCGAGGTGTTCGCCATGGGCGTTGTCGTCGGGGTTGAGGTGGCCGCCGGCGGAGAGGAAGTCACCGGTCTTCGACGGGTCGTCGGGCGCCGCGCTGTCGGCCTCGCACTTGCCGGTCGTGTGCACGTGGAAGCCGTGGTAGCCGGCCGACAGGCCGCTCACCCGGACGCTGATCTGGGTGGCCCGGTCTTCCTCCTCGATCTCGACGGTGCCGACCTTCTTCCCGTCGGGGTCGGCGAGCTTCGCGCTCACCTCGTTGCGATCGCCCGGGTCGGGATCTGCTCCCTCCCCGCAGGCCGCGAGGGTCAGCAGACCAGCGGCAGCGAGGGCAGCAGCAGTTGCGCGACGGGACATGGGATTACCTCCACGAGAACGGGATCCGGTCACCTCCACCGTACGTCGCGGTGGAGGCGACCCGACGCGCGAGGGATCAGCAGCCGTCGCGGAGCAGACCGGGCTGGCGCCCGACGGAGACCTCGATGAACTCGATCTTCGCGTCGCGGGTGTTGCCGGAGAGCAGGAAGCCGATCCAGCGGTCGCCGTCCTGGACGACCCAGGTCGTCTGGCCGTAGTCGTTGGTCTGCTGGGCGCCGGTCCCGTAGATGTCCTTGAGGACCAGCAGGGTGTCGCCGATCGTGACGCCGCGACCGGTCTCCAGGACGGGCTTGCTCATCCCGAACGAGCCGATGTTGCCCTGCTGGTCGTAGGTGACGTCGACGCCATCGCCGACCTGGTCGGCCCACTTCCAGTGCTTGCCCTCGCAGATCTCCTCGCGCGCGGTGTCGCGGGTCATCCAGCCCTGCTGAACGAGAGAACGTACGTTGCCCTCGGCCTTGATCCTCCCGAAGGTCCCGGGTGCCAGCGGGCCGCCCCAGTCGAGCTTCGGCGTCGGCTCGGCCGAGACAGGGACCTCCGACTGGGTTGGCGTGGGCGTCGGAGTCGCGGACGATTCGGAGGAGGGAGCGGAGGTGGAAGGAGCCACCGAGGGGTCCGTCGACGGCGACCCGGCCGACGGCACGGGGTCGCTCCCGCATCCCGCCAAGCAGAGCAGGCCGACGGTTGCCGTCGCAGCCAGCGTGGCACGGAGGCGGAAGCGGGACGTGAACATGGTGACTCCTCGTCGGTCGTACGCCCCGTTGTGGGCGTTTCACCGATCAAGACGGTCGAGGGCCGGTCGCGGTTGCATCCGCGGCGGCGCCGATCCGCGGTCGGCGTCTACTCGTCGAGGATGGCGGCGAGTCCGCGTAGTCCCGCGGCGATCTCGTCGGGCCCGGGGGCCGTCTCGGGGTAGGACATCCATTGCATGACGAGGCCGCTGATGAGCGCCAGCTGCACAGCGCCGACGCTGCGGACCGTCTCAGCGTCAATGTCCTCCTCGATCTCTCCGGTGGCCAGCGCGGCCATGGCCGCCGTCGCGCCCGGCTGGCCCTGCGCGTAGGCCTCGGCGAGCTCGGGGGAACGCTGGGCCTGCATGAACAGCTCGATGCTGGCCAACCACATGGTCCCGTGCTGCTCCACGTGCTCGCGCAGGAGCTTCCAGACAGCGGTGAGCCGCCGCGCTCCGCGGGGCTCGTCGAGCTTCGCCAGCTGAGCCTGGAGATCGGCGTCCCAGTCCTCCAAGGAGGCGAAAAGTGCCTGCTGGAGCAGTGCTTCGCGAGAGCCGTAGTGGTAGCCGATCGCGGCCATGCTCACGCCTGCGGCGGTCGCGATGTCGCGCACCGAGGTGCGGTCGTAGCCCTTGTCGAGGAGGCACTTCTTGGCGCCGTCGAGTAGCGCTTCGCGATTTCCCATGGCGCCAGCGTAGCAACGGTTTGATCGATCGCCTAGATCGTTCGCATTAGGCAAACGCCTTGCGCGATCGCCCAAATCGCCGCTACGGTCCTCCTGTCGCAGACGAACACCCGTCCGCACCGAAGACGTCCCTGGAAGCGAGAACCCCCATGCGATCAATCAAGACCGTCGCCGCCGTGGCTGTCGGCCTCACCGCCGCCGTACTCACCTTCGGCCCGAGCGGCGCAATCGCAGCGCAGCCCGAACCGCGCGGCGCCGACACCCTCGTCCGGACCGACATCGGCGCGCTCCGGGGAGCGAGCGATGGCTCGGTGCGCTCCTGGCTCGGTGTGCCGTACGCCGCCCCACCCGAGGGCGAGCTTCGCTGGGAGTCACCGCAGCCGGCTGCGGCTTGGAAGGGAGTGCGGGAGGCGACGGATTTCGGGAACGCGTGCGCGCAGGCCGAGACGAACATGCCAGCCGTCCCCAGCACCGATGAGGACTGCCTCTACCTCAATGTCTACGCACCTGATCAGGCGCGCGGGGACTTGCCGGTCATGGTCTGGTTCCACGGCGGAGGCAATGCCTATGGCGCCGGCGAGCAGTACGACCCCTCGATGCTCGTCCGCGATGGCCGGACCGTGGTGGTGACCATCAACTACCGACAGGGCCTGTTCGCGAACATGGCACACCCCGCGCTCGACGACGACGGCACCATCTCCGGGAACTACGGTCTCGAGGACCAGCAGGCCGCGCTGCGGTGGGTGCGCGACAATGCCGGCGCATTTGGCGGCGCCGAGGACAACGTGACGATCTTCGGCGAGTCCGGCGGCGGCTACGATGTCTGCGCGCACCTCACCTCCCCGACCTCGGAGGATCTGTTCGACAAGGCGATCGTGCAGTCCGCACCGTGTACGACCGACTGGGCGCCGACGCGTGCGGCGGCACAGGCTCGTGACATCGCATTCGCCGACGAGGTCTGCCCGACGGATGCCGACGTCGAGGCGTGTCTGCGGGACCTGACGCCCGAAGCGCTCAATGCGGCCGCCGTGGGCCTGTACGAGGTCCAGCCGGTCATCGGAGGACCGGTCATGCAGGTTCCGACGGCCGACGCGATCCTTGCCGGTGACGTGGCCGACGTACCGGTTCTCATCGGCATCAACCGCGACGAAGAGCAGCTCATGACCGCCGGGATCGAGGTTCTGTCCGGGCACGTCATGACCGCCGAGGAGTACTACCCGGCCCTGGTCGAGCAGTTCGGCGCCCAGGCCGAGGCGATCGCCGCCGAGTATCCGCTGAGTGACTACGAGAACCCCGCGAAGGCACTTGCGGCGGTCCAGACTGACGCGCACTGGGCTGAGCCGCTCGCCACGACCGTGGAGGCGCTCGCCGAGCAGGTTCCGACCTACGCCTATGAGATGTCGGTCTCGGGCACGCCCTACTTCCCCTGGGTGGACCGCCCTTCGTGGGAGCTCGATGCCTTCCACATGGTCGACGTTGCGTTCCTGTTCGACACCACGATCTTCGAGGACCGCGCCGCTGAGGTCGAGCCGCTGTCGGATCTCATGGTCGACTCCTGGTCGACGTTCGCCCGAACCGGCGACCCCGACGGCCGCGGGTGCTGGCACGAGGCCCGTCGTGACCTGGTCCGCCAGCTGACCCCCGAAGGCGCACGGACGGTCGACTTCGCCGCCGAGCACCGAGTCGGGTTCTGGAGGGGCCTGAGCGCCTGACGGCCACGGACACGAGGTACCAGGGCTCGCGCCCTGGTACCTCGCCGCGTTCCCTCGGGAGCGTCCCAGGCCGAGGCCATGTCGGGCACGGTCCGCGTGGACTGGCCGGTCCGCAGGAAGACCAGCGCGACGGCCGAGATCGCGACGACGACGGCAGCGCCGACGTACAGGTTGACTGGCGTCCACGAGGAGTCGAGCAGGCGCCCGGCGAGCATCGGCGACAGGATGGCCCCGATGCGGCCGATGCCGATCGCCCAGCCCATGCCGGTGCTGCGGATCTCGGCGCCGTAGACGGCCGGGGTGATCGTGTAGAGGCCGGCGATGCAGCCGTTGATGAGTGCGCCGACGACGACGCCGATGACCAGCGCGACGGTGAGCAGGGCCGTGCTGGTGATGAAGACGACCATCGTCACCGCCGACAGCACGGTGAAGCCGATCAGGACCAATCGGCTGTCCAGGCGGGAGGCGACGAGACCGTAGAGCACCGAGCCGACGGTGCCGCCCAGTGCCAGCATCATGCCGGCGGTGACCGCGTCCGCCTCGGAGAGCCCCGAGGTCACGAGCAGCTGCGGGGTCCAGCTGTTGACGAAGTAGAAGCCGAACATCGTGGCCAGGAACGCCACCCAGATGAGCAGGGTGGAGCGGCGCAGGTCAGTACTCAGGAGTACGCCGGGGTTGCCGCTGCGATGCCGGGTCGTCGCCCGCGGCGTGGCCGCCAGCGTCTCCGCGGTGACCGCCGGGTGGCCGAGGCGTCCGAGGATCCGGTTGATCCGCTCGACGGCCTGGCGCGGGCGGCGCTGGACCAGGAAGTCGACCGACTCGGGCAGCAGCACGATCAGGAGCACCAGCGCGGCCCCGGTCGCGACACCGCCGGCGACGAAGACGCTGCGCCAGCCGAGGTCGGTCAGCATGGAGCGGGCGGCCACACCACCGAGGGTCGCGCCGATGCCGTAGCCGGCCGTGTAGAGGCCGATCGCCAGACCGCGCCAGCGCGCCGAGGCGTACTCGCTCGCGATCACGTTGGTGCTGGCCAGGATGCCGCCGACCCCGAGCCCGGTGACCACGCGGGCGAGGCCGAGCAGGACGGCGGTCGGGGCGGCCGCGGAGAGCAGCATGCCGAGGGTCGCGAGGCCGACGCTGATCAGGATCAACGGCCGGCGTCCGATGACGTCGGCGATCGGAGCCAGCGCCAGCGAGCCGACAGCCATGCCGACCAGGCCGGCGCTCAGCAGCACACCGAGCTCCGAGCCGCTCAGCGCGAACTCCTCGGTGAGCGAGGAGGCGGTGAAGGCCATGGCCATCACGTCGAATCCGTCCAGACAGTTCAGCAGGACGCAGAGCGCGACGACCATCCACTGGTACGGGGTCATCGCCGCGGCGTCTATGCGCGCACGAAGGTTCATCTCGGATCTCTTTCGGTGTGGGGTTTCACGGAAGGTGGAGGGTGACGGCGGCGGGGTCGGCCGAGCCCGACTCCGACTCGCCGCGGGCGGCTCGGGCGACGCACAGGCACAAGGACGTGTACGCCTCCTTCTGCTGTTGGCTCAGGAAGACGTCGCGGTGGTCGATCCGGCCGTCGACGTCGACGACCTTGACCTGGCAGATCCCGCACTCGCCCTTGCGGCAGTCCCACATCACGTCGACTCCGGCGTCCTCGAGCGCGTCGAGCATCGAGCGGTCCCGGCCGACGTGGATCGAGCGGTCGAGCTGGGGGAGATGCACGACGAAGTCCTCCGCCGCCCAGGCGCCGCTGCTGCCGAAGGTCTCGAACCGCAGGTTCGGCTCCGGCAGCTCGTGGGCCGCCCAGGCGCGACGGATCGCGTCCATCAGCCGGATCGGCCCGCACATGTACATCTCCGTCCGCGCCGCAGCCGGGGAGCCGGCGACCTCGCCGACCAGCGACGCCACGTCGAGACGTACGTCCTCGTCGTCGACGAACACCCGGACCCGGTCGCCGTGGGTGTCGACGAGGTGGTCGAGGTAGGCCATCACGCGTCGGCTGCGGCCGGCCAGGACGAGCGTGTAGTCGGCGCCGCGGCGGCGCAGAGTGTCGGCCATCGCCACCAGGGCGGTGATGCCGATGCCGCCGGCGACGAGCACATAGCGGTCGGCACCGACGCCGAGGGGAAAGCTCTGGACCGGACCGGTCATCTCGACCACGTCCCCGACACAGAGGCCGTGCATGTGGCGCGACCCGCCGCGTGAGCTCGGGGCCAGCTGAACACTGAGGGTGAGCCGGCGGCCCCCGTCCTCGGAGCGTACGACCGAGTAGGAGCGCTTGCGAACATGTCCGTCGAGGTCGAGCCGGAGGTCGACGTGGGTGCCAGGTGCGGCGTGGACGGGTCGGTCGGGGCAGAGCACGATGCGGCGTACGCCCTCGGCGAGCTCGTCGCACTCGGCCACGCGGCCCTGCTGCCACCAGGTCTGGGTGTTGACGGCCATCGTCGCCGCCCTACTTCGCCGCGGCGGCGGGGAGACCCTCCGCCTGCAGCATGCGGTCCAGGATCCGGCGTACCCACATCCCGCCGGCGTCGATGTTGAGGCTGTAGAACTCGTGGTCCGGGTTCGCGTCGATCGCGTGCTGCTGTGCGGCCAGCATCTCCTCGTCCTCGCCGAAGACGCCGTGGACGCCCTGGCGCAGCTGGGTGGTGATGGTCTGGCTGTCCAGGCGGTAGTTGCGCATGAAGGCCCAGAAGTAGTGCGAGGTGCGCGCGGTCTCCGGGGTGATCGTGTTCATCACGAAGCCGTTCACGCCCTGGCTGCGGTCGCCCTCGGGGGCGCCGGTGCCGGCCTTGGCGACGCCGACGTCGATGCGGATCGTCGAGGGGGCCTCGAAGTGGATGATCTGCCAGCGGTCGACCTTGCCCTCGAAGCCGGGAAACTTGTCGCGCATGTTCTTCAGCCAGAACGGGGGTGCGTCGATGTCGCGCATCCAGCGGGTCACGGTCACGCCGCGGTCGGAGTGGCTCACCTCGAACTCGGCCTCGGAGAGCTCGTCCTGACCGATGCTCGAGCTGTGCACGAACTCCTCGTGGGTGAGGTCCATCAGGTTGTCGAGCAGCAGCTGGTAGTTGCACGGCGCGTAGATCGTCTCGCCGTCGCCGGCCCAGTCCGGGGAGTCCATCTGCTCCATGTCGGGCACGGTGTCCGGGTCGGCGAGGTCGGGGTCGCCCACCCAGACCCACACGTAGCGGTAGCGCTCGACCACCGGGTAGGACGGGACGATCGCGCTCGGGTTGATCGTCTCCTGCGCAGGCATGCCCGTGCAGCGGCCGGCTGAGTTGTAGCGCAGCCCGTGGTAGGGGCACTGGATCTCGTCGCCGAGCACCTTGCCCTTCGAGAGCGGCGCCAGCCGGTGCCAGCAGGCGTCGGCGAGCGCGACCGCGCGGCCGTCGCTGTTGCGCCACAGGGCCAGCGGGCGGCCGGCGACGGTGCGGGCGAGCGGCTGCTTCGCGGTCACCTCGTGGTCCCACGCCGCGACGTACCAGGCGTTGCGGGGGAAGTTGAAGATCTTGCTCGCGGCGGTGACCGGAGGGGAATCCAGTGTGGTCATTTTGGGGAACTCCCTATGGAGATAGGTGTTGTGCTCGTCACAAACTACCTATCTCTATAGTTAGTGGCAAGAGGCAGGTACGCTCGCGCCACGGTCACCACGTGGAGAGGGGGTCACGATGTCGCTGAGATTCGCGCTGCTCGCGCTGCTCACCTCGCGCCCGATGACCGGCTACGACGTCTCCAAGCAGTTCAGCCAGTCGGTGGCCCATGTGTGGCACGCACCCGACTCGCAGATCTATCCCGAGCTGAACCGGATGGAGCGCGACGGTCTGCTCGAGTCCGCCGTCGTGCCGTGGGGCAAGAAGGGCACGAAGAAGGAGTACGCCGTCACCGAGGCCGGGGTGAAGGCCTTCCGGGAGTGGATGGACGCGCCGATCGAGATCCGCCGGCAGCGGGAGCCGGCCTACCTCAAGGCGGCCTACCTGGAGTGGGCCGAGCCCGGCGCGGCGCGCGCCGAGCTGAAGCAGTTCCGCGACCACTGGACCGAGCACCTGGCGATGCTCGAGGCCACCCGCGCCACGCTCGTCGACCGCAGCCACCCCACCCTGGCCCGGCGTCTGGAGCACTACGACGCGAGCGAGTGGGACCGGATCGTGCGCTACAAGATCTTCGCCTACGACGGCCTGATCGACCAGGCGCGAGCCGCGATCACCTGGGCCGAGCGCGGGCTTCTGCTCGTCGACGAGCTGGAGGGTTCAGCCGCCGACTGAGCTGGCGTGGTCAGGCCGGCAGGCGTACGTGGAACCGGCAGCCGGTCGCGGCCGGAAGGTTCTCCACCCAGACCATGCCGCGGTGGGCGTCGACGAGGCCCTTGACGATCGCGAGGCCGAAGCCGGCGCCCTGGAAGCCGGCGCTACCGGTGCCCTCGGGTGCAGTTGGGGTGCGGGCGAGTGTGCCCTGCCAGCCGAGGTCGAAGACCCGCTCCATGTCGCCGGGGTCCAGGCCACCACAGCCGTCGCTGACGCTGAGGTCGACGCTGCGTACGTCGCCGGGGGCCATCCGGCAGTGCACCTCGACCGCGCCGTCGGCAGGGGTGTGGCGGATGGCGTTCATCAGCAGGTTGGAGACGACGCGGGACAGGCTGGCCGGGTCGGCGGTGATCTCGAGCCCGTCATCCACTTGGCCGCCGAGCCGGACCCGCCGCTCCCGGGCGACGGCGTCCGCCCCGGCGAGCGCCTCGCTGACCAGGTCGCCGAGCAGGACCGGCTCCGGGGTGAGGGTGAGGGCGCCGGCCTGGATCCGGGAGAGCTCGAAGAGGTCGTCCACGAGCCGGGCCAGCCGCTCGACCTCGACGCGGATGCGTTGGTGGTAGCGGTGCGGGTCGGCCGCGATCCCGTCCTCGAGCGCCTCGGCCATCGCCCTCAGGCCGGCCAGCGGCGTACGCAGGTCGTGGGCGACCCAGGAGATCAGCTCACGGCGGGAGTCCTCCAGCCGGGCCTCTCTCGTGCGCGCCTCCTCGAGCCGCCGCTGCGTCTCGGCGAGCTCTGCCGACAACGACCGGAGCTCGCGCGGCCCGCTCTCCGAGGGCAGCCGATGACCTCCGAGGGCCATCTCCCGGGCCTGCAGCTGGACCGCGCCCGACCAGCGCACCATCGCGGAGCCGATGACGAACGCCACCAGGATCGCCACCACCACGGCGATCGAGGTGACCACGGTGATGACCAGCAGATCGTGGCCGGAGAGGAACATGAGCCACGCGACCCCGAGTACGCCACCGAAGACCGTCAGCACGGCGACCGTGGCGGCCAGGGTGAGCTGCCAGCGGATCGACCAGCGCCGCGTCAGCCAGGCGACCAGGAGCCCGACCAGGCCGACGGCGAGACCGGCACCCGCGGCGACGAGCGAGATCATGACGGCATCGGCGATCTTCATGCGTCCACCTCCGCGGGCTCCCAGCGATAGCCGACACCCCAGACCGTGACCAGCCGCTCCGGCCTGGTCGGGTCGGACTCGATCTTCTCCCGCAGTCGGCGTACGTGGACCGTGACCGTCGAGCGGTCGCCGATCGTCCATCCCCAGACGTGCTCGAGCAGGTCCTCCCGGGTGAAGGCCTTGCCGGGATGGGCGATCAGGTAGCGGAGCAGGTCGAACTCACGTGTGGTCAGGGACAGCTCCGCCCCGGCGTCGGTCGCGACTCGCCGGTCGGCGTCGACCACCAAGGGGCCGTCGGAGACCACGCCACCTTCGCCGGAGTGGCTGGTGCGCTTGAGCACCGAGTCGACGCGCAGCACCAGCTCCCGCGGGCTGAACGGCTTGCCGACGTAGTCGTCGGCGCCGAGCTCGAGCCCCATGATCCGGTCGGCCTCGCTGCCTAGCGCGGTGAGCATGATGATCGGCACCTCGCTCGCCTGCCGCAGGCGTCTGCACACCTCCAGCCCGTCGATGCCCGGCAGCATCAGGTCGAGGATGACGATGTCGGCGGGTCGCTCGCTCATCGCGTGCAGCGCCTGCTCGCCGTCTCCGGCCTCGACGACGTCGTGCGAGCCGGCGCGGAGGTAGGACGCCAGCACCTCGCGAACGGTGAGGTCGTCGTCGACCACGAGCACACGTGCCATGGCTCTACTCCTCCTCGACGGTCGGCTGGACGGCTTGTCGTGAGCGTAGTTCGCCGAGCGCGACGGCGACACCGGCGCACACGCACAGGACCGCGAAGACCAACAGCCCCTGGGTGTAGTCGCGGTCCAGGAGCGTCGGGTTGTCCGGCTTCGCGCCGAACCTGCCGAGGACCGGGATCGCCACCAGGGTCGCCGGACCGAGCAGCACCAGCACCGTCACCGCACCGCGGGCGACCGCCCGTGGCAGCAGCCGGCCGCCGAGCCACCCCAGCGCCAGCACCGCCGGAGCCAGGATCCCGTCGTGGATCACGACCGCCGCTGCCAGCCAGATCATGACCTCGACGACCTGGCCGAGATCCTGTCTGCTGAGCAGCAGCCAGGCTCCGTACGCCATCGAGACCGTGCCGAGGAGGATGAGCCCGCCACGCACGCCCCTCATCAGAGCACCTCGATCCGGGAGACCCATTTGGTCTGCATGACCCCGGGACGGTTCGGCGCGATGAGCCGGACGGGGTAGCCGTGGTCCATCGAGAGCGTCTCGCCGTCGAGCTCGAGCGCCAGCAGAGTCCGGTCGTCGTCGGCGAAGTTCGGCGGAAGGACGGTGTCCGCAGAGGCGCTGAACGTCTGGATCGACCGGACCCGCACCTCTCGCCCGCGCGGGGCGCCGACCAGGTCGAGGAGGTCTCGGAGGCGTACGCCTCCCCAGTCGCCCGTCGCGCTCCACCCCTCCACGCAGGCGATCGGCAGGGTGCAGGTCCGCTGCTCCATCGCGACCAGGTCCTGACGGGTCAGCGACCGGGACGTGGCGCCGTGGACGACCTCGAGGCGGTAGTCGGAGCTGCTCGCCTGGGCCACCACACCCGCCGAGTGGGCCGTCCGGTTGATCGGGATGCCCTGCTTGCGCGACCGCGGGGACAGGACCGCGATGCGGCCGACCCCGGGCACGGTGCCGGCCGTGTAGAGGAAGGCGGCGGCCAGTGCCGACGTGCCGGCGAGCGCGAGCACCCCGCGGCGGCTGACCGGCCCCGGCCGGCGTGCGTTGGACCGGTCGTGGGCGGTGTCCTCGACGTCCCCGGTCAGGGCGTCGCGTACGACCGGGAGCTTCACCGCGATGTGGACCAGCAGCGCTCCGACCGCGACGAAAGCCAGCGCGTAGTGGGTGCTCCGGAAGCTGAAGCCCCACGGATACCACTGCGCGACGTTGAGCAGACCGGTCGTGAGCTGGACCAGCGAGGTGCTGACCAGGATCGCGATCGACCCGCGTTCCAGGGCGGTCGGGAGAGCCTCGCGGACTCGGCGCGGCATCGGCTGGAAGAGCTTGGGGAAGACGACCCACAGCTTGATCAGCAGGAGCGGGATCGCAGCGGTGCCCGCGACGACGTGCAGCCCCTGGGTGAGCTGGTAGCCCCACGACGGGCTCGTCGGGAGCGGCACCGGCTGGTGGTCGACCTGGGCGTAGTGGCTGATCAGTCCGGTCCCGAGCGCGACCAGGAAGCAGACGCCGAGCCACAGCCCCACCCGTGCTGCGACCGCGACGCTGCGCAGGCGCGAGGTGAACGAGTCCTCGGTCGGGATCCTCATGCGGGCTTCTCCACGAGCACAGCCACCCACCGGTCGCCGGTCGGGGTGAGCGGCGTCCGGGCCGGCGAGCCCGGAGCGACCTGCCGATGTTGCGGCAGCCGGTCGAGTCGGGTGAGGACCAGCCCGGCCTCGGCCGCGACCGACCCGATCGCGTCTGCGCTGACGATCGCCCACGGGAACCGCGAGGAGTCACCGCAGTCGCAGATCAGCTCCGCGAGCAGCGGCCCGCTCGGCGTCCCGGGCGGGTGCACCTCGGCGACCACTCGGCCTCCCGGCACCAGCAGCCGGCGTACACGGGCGAGGAGGGCGAGCGGATCCCCGCCGATCCCGAGGTTGCCGTCCGCGAGCAGCGCGGTGGCCCACCAGCCCTCCCCGGGCAGGGGCTCGAAGAGATCACGGCAGACCGCACGGCCGCCACGTGCGTTGGCTTCGGCAACGGCCCCGGGGACGACGTCGACGCCGAGCGACGGCAGGCCCCGCGAGGTGAGCGCGGCGGTCATCCTGCCGGGTCCGCAGCCGAGATCGACCGTCGGCCCGGCGCAGTAGGAGAGCAGGGCGAGGTCTGCGGCGTCGGCGGTGCGGGTCCAGTCCTCGACCGGAAGCCGCGAGGGCCGGCCGTCGACGCGCACCACCCGGCACTGCTCGCTGGCGAAGACGTGCGCGAAGGCCGACTCCGTGGCCACGGTCGTCATCGGGACGACCGCGCGATCTCGGCGGCGATCTCCGTGGCTGCCGCGGCGAACCGTGTCCCCGGGGCGGCCGCCGCGACCGGAGCGACGTCGACGAGGTGGTCGACGTCGCGCAGCCGTTCACCGGCAGCGACACGGAGCCCCAGTCCTTCGAGCGCGGTTCGGGTGGCTGCGTACGTCTGGGGGGTGGACATGGGTACGTCGCGCAGCGCGGTCGCGGCGGCGGGGTCGCGAAGGGCCAGCGCCCACCAGCCGCCGTCCTCGGCGGGGGCGAGCATGGCGTCGGCGATGTCCAGGCCGCCGGCCACCGCCAGCAGCCCGGCCGGGGTCACCTGAGGGGTGTCCATGCCGATCTGCACGACTGGTCCGGCGACGTCGGCGTGGGCGTTCGCGAGCCGCTCCCCGAGGCCGTCGCCGTGCTGCGGGACGATGGTCCACCCGGCGAGGGCGGCGCGGATCTCGTCCGTCCGGACTCCGTCGGCGAGGTCGCCGGAGAGGGCGAGCCGGCACCGGTCCGGTCCGACCGCCAGCGTGCACGCCTCTACGGTGTCCAGCAGAGCGGCCGCCGCGACAGCGGTGGCGGTCGAGTCGCCGACGTCGACCGCCAGCCGGGTCTTCACCCGGCCGGGCACCGGTGCCTTGGCGACGACAAGGAGCGTAGGCGTCGTCATGAGAGCACCCGCCAGAAGTCGTACGCCGCTTGGGCGCTGCCCCGCACGGATCCGGAGACCTTCGAGCGCGTCCCGGCGGTCCGGGGGTGGTAGTCGACATCGACCTCGTGCACCCGCCAGCCGGCCCGGGCCGCGCGATCGAGGAGCTCGACCGGATAGCCCGAGCGCCGGTCCTCCACGCCGAGCCCGAGCAGCGCCTCTCGGCGGGCCGCGCGCAACGGGGCGATGTCGCGCACCCGCAGGCCGGTGCGGCGGCGCAGCGCCCTCAGCACCAGCCGGTTGCCGATCCTGGCGTGCCACGGCTGGGCGCCGGGGGTCACCGGCCTGCGGCAGCCCAGCGCCAGGTCTGCCTCGTCGCTCCTGATCGTCTCGACCAGGGACAGCGCGGCCGAGGGATCGAAGGAGCCGTCGCCGTCCATCACCACGACGTAGGGCGCGGTGGCGGCCAGCAGCCCGGCATGCACCGCCGCTCCGTACCCTGGCCGCGACTCCGAGACCACCCGCGCCCCCAGCGCGCGGGCGACGTCGGCGGTGCCGTCGGTCGAGCCGTTGTCGACGACGATCACGGAGAGTCCTGCCGGCACGCGCGGCAGCAGCTCGCGCAGGGCGGCGGCCTCGTCGCGGCAGGGCAGCACCAGGTCTGTGTCTGGGTCAGTGTCGGGCTCGGCGTGGGGCTCGGTGTCGGGACTGGGTTCTGCCATGCGATCGACTCTAGGAACGTGCCGCCGCCGATGGGGCGCGCAGATCTTACGGTCCGATGACAGGCCCTGTGCGTCAGCCGTCATCGCGCCGTCGTGGACCTACGCTCGCAGTCGTGAACTCCTCAGCTCACCGCGCCGCCATGGTGGGGCTCGTCGTCACGGTCGCCATCGTCGTGGCGGCCATCGTCGTGCCGCCGCTCTTCGACTGGCAGGTGTGGCCACGGGTGCACCTCGACGAGGGCACGTTCGCCCCGCTCCACGGATATCCGCAGGTCAAGGTGGGTATCGGCACGCTCCCGGCGGTGGCGCTCGCGCTGGTGTCGCTGCGCTGGGCCGACCCGCTGGCGAGGCGGCTGCCCTGGCGGCGCCTGCTCCTGGCCGCGTACGCCGCTGGGCTGGTGTGGCTGCTGGCGCTGGCGCTGGTGGACGGCCCCGAGGGCATCTCGCGGGTGCTGGGCAACCCGACCGAATACCTCGAGACGGCCAGGGCGGTGGACGATGTCCCGGCGTTGCTGCGTGAGTACGTCTCTCGGATGCCCTACGACGCCCCGGCGGGGAACTGGCCGGTCCACATCGCCGGGCACCCGCCCGGGATGGTGCTCTTCTTCGTGCTCCTGGTGAAGGTGGGGCTCGGTGGTGATCTGGCGGCCGGTCTGGTCGTCACGGTGATCGCCGCGACCTTGCCGCTGGCGGTCATGGCGACCGTCCGTGCCCTCGGCGACGAGAAGGCGGCTCGGGCGGCGGCGCCGTACCTGGTCCTGTCTCCGAGCGCGGTGTTCCTGGCGGTCTCGGCAGACGCGGTGATGGCGGTCGCGGTCGCCTGGGGGATGTGCTGCCTCGCCCTCGCCTGTCGGGCGGGGGCTCGTCGGGGCTGGCCGTGGGCGGTCCTCGCCGGCCTGGTCCTCGGCTACGTCGTGATGATGTCCTACGGGCTCCCGCTCACCGGCGTGCTCGCTCTCGCCGTGCTCTGGCTCGGCCGGGGCTGGTGGGTGCTGTCGGTCGCGGTGGCATCGGCGCTCGCGGTGGTGCTCACCTTCGCAGCCGGCGGCTTCGCCTGGTGGGACGCGTATCCCGTCCTGGTCGAGCGCTACTGGGACGGAATCGCGCACAAGCGCCCGGGCGCCTACTGGGTCTGGGGAAACCTGGGTGCGCTCGCGATCAGCGCCGGGCCGCTCGTCGGTGCCGGACTCGGTGCCACCTGGGCCGCCCGGCGCAACCGGGCCGACCGGGTGGTCGCCGTCCTGGTCGCGGCTGCGGTCCTCATGGTCGCGCTCGCGGACGCCTCCCAGATGAGCCGGTCCGAGGTGGAACGGATCTGGCTGCCGTTCATGCCCTGGCTCGTCCTCGGCTGCGCCCTCCTGCCCGACCGCTGGCGACGCCCGGGACTCGCGCTCCAGCTCCTCACCGCGCTCCTCGTCCAGCACCTCCTCTACACGAGCTGGTGACCAGGACCCCGCCGAGTCGGCTCGTCCTGACCGAGATCGTCGCCGAGTCGGCTCGTTATAACGAGCCGACTCGGCGCGGGTTGCGGTCAGGATGAGCCGACTCGGCGCGGGTTGCGGTCAGGATGAGCCGACTCGGCGGGTCAGTCGACAGTGAAGCGGCGGCCGAGGTAGTGGCTTACGGCGGGCCAGAGGTGGCCCTCCTCCTCGGCTGCGTCGGTCCAGTGCAGGGACCAGCCGTCACCGGCGGCGGTGGTGATGTCCGCCGTGCGGCGGCCGCTGGTGCCGTGCTTGAGGTGGAGCGCGCGGATCCGGTCCCACGGCACGAAGGCGGCTTGGGGCGTCGCGGCGAGCTCGGCGGGTGACCTGTCCAGGGCTCGCTGGATCAGCTTTCTGCCCGGCGATCCGGAGGTCACCGTGGCCAGACCGGTGGCGAGACGGTCGGAGCCCGACGGCTTGAGCAGCATCAGGCCGGCATCGGTCAGGAGCAGCGTACGGAAGCCGTCGCCGGAGACCGGGGCCAAGGCGCCGATGTAGCCGTCGGGGGCCGGCATCTGACGGCCTGGGTCCCATGTCCGCGCCGCGGCCTCGGCGTCGGCCTGCACGTCGAGCTGGTGCACCCAGGCGCGGAGCGCAGCGGTGTGGCCGGGGGAGTCGAGGGCCTGTTGGGCGAGGCCCTCCGGATCGACCTCCTGGCCCGCGATGTCGACCAGCCGCCACGGGCCCGCCCAGCTGAGCTCGAAGCGGGCCTTGTCCTCGCCGATCAGCTCGTGGGCGATGGCCGCGCCGAGGAGGCGGGCGATGACCCTCCGTCGCGTGTCGCCCGCCGTGTCGCCAGCATCCGCTGCGGTCATGGACTCGACCTGGACCAGACCCAGGAGGGTGTCGAGGTTGCCGGAGGCGATCAGGTCGAGCGCACCGCGGACCGTGGCCGGCACGATCTGGTTCGCCCGCATCGCGTTCAGGAGGATCTCGGCGTCGACCGCCGCGGCGCGGGCGCCGGCGACGGCCACGATGTCGGTCATCGGCGCCGGGGTCAGGCCCGAGTCGGCGAACGTCTTGTCCTCGAGGGCGAGGAAGTTCTGGGACGGATAGCGCAAGATGCTGGCGGCGTTGCCGGACCTGTCCGCCTCGTCCGCCCCGTCCGCGGAGACCATCGCCTCCAGCCTCTCGATCCGTTCGGACAGGGGCGGGTGCGAGTCGTAGGCAGACGCCGCCGTCTCGGGTGGCGCCGCGCTGATCCGGGCGAGCTCCTCGAGGCGCTCGGGGTCGCTCATCAGGTGGGTGAAGCTGTCGAAGAAGCGGGTGGGTCGCAGCCCGTAGTGGGTGCCGGGCTCGACGTACTGCTCCAGGTAGATGTGCCAGGCGGCGTCGAGCGCGGGGAGCGTGCGCAGGGTGACCGCCGCGGTTCGCGGCCCGGCGATCTGCGCGCTGAGCCGGTCGGCGTCGATCTCGTGGGCGTGCGCCAGCGGGCGGGTGAGGGCGAAGAAGAGGCGGGCGTACGTCCGGAAGGGCCGCTTCGCCAGCGGGTTGGCGAGGCCGGCGGCGACCTCGGCGATCGCCAGGCGGCTGCGGTGGACGAGGGCGCCGAGCCTGGAGCGGGCGGTGCTGTGGTGACCCAGCTCGTGGGCGAGCACGGCCTGGAGCTGGCTGCGGGAGAGCCCCTGGAGGAGAGGTACACCGAGGAACATGCGCCGCGTGCCCGTCCGGAGCCCCAGGAGGCTGGTCTCCTCGCTGACCGCCGCGTTGACCTCCGGCACCAGCCGGATCTCGTCAGGAGAGCGGGTCCCGACGGCTGCGGCCAGCTGGTGGACCTCCGCCCACAGCGCCGGCTGATCCTGTTCGGTGAGCACGAGTCCACCGACGTCGGCCGCGGTCGCGGAGCGGCGCCCCGGGAGCACCGGCTGGACGAGGAGGACGAGGGCAGCCGACACGTAGGCACCGGCCATTAGTGAGAGTGCGAGAGCAGCCCGGAGCGTACGCATGAATGGTGGACCTTGTGGGGGATGGGGATCAGTCCGAGATCAGGGGGAGGGTAGCGGGTCTGGCAATTCGCTAGGAAGCCCCTACGCCATAGACTCGACCCCGATGAGTGAGACTCCCGCGCCGCGCCTGGCGGCCACGATCGAGGAGGTCTGGGAAGCGCTGCAGTCGCGCTGGCCCGAGACCCGCCTCGAGCCCTCCCTGGACCGGATCCGTGCCCTGCTCGAGATCCTGGGTGATCCGCAGAACGCCTTCCGGATCATCCAGCTGACCGGCACCAACGGCAAGACCTCCACCTCCCGGATGATCGATACGCTGCTGCGATCCCTGGACCTGCGGGTGGGGAGGTTCACCTCGCCGCACGTGGAGCGGATCAACGAACGGATCTCGATCGACGGCGAGCCACTGTCGGACGACGACTTCGTAGCCGCGTTCAACGACGTCGCCCACTACCTGAGCATGGTCGACGACGACCAACCGCACCCGCTGTCCTTCTTCGAGACGACGGTCGGGATGGCGTACGCGAAGTTCGCCGAGGCTCCGGTCGACGTCGCCGTCGTCGAGGTCGGGCTGGGCGGCGGCTGGGACGCCACGAACGCGGCCGACGCCGACGTGGCGGTCGTGACCCCGATCTCGATCGACCACGCGAAGTACCTCGGTGAGACACCGGTCGCGATCGCCCGGGAGAAGGCCGGGATCATCAAGCCCGGAGGCGTCGCGGTGATCGCCGAACAGAGCGTCGATGTCGCCGCCGTGCTGGACCAGCACGCCGCCGAGGTCGGCGCCCGGCTGCTGTGGGAGGGCACCGACTACGCGGTCGTGTCCCGGACACCGGCCGTGGGCGGGCAGATCATCACGCTGCGCGGGTTGCACGGGACGTACGAGGATCTCTTCCTGCCCCTCTACGGCGCCCACCAGGCGCAGAACGCGGCAGCAGCCCTGGCCGCGGTCGAGGCGCTCCTGGGTGAGACCGTGCTCGGCGACGAGATCGTGCGCGACGCTTTCGCGAAGGTCGACTCGCCCGGGCGGCTGGAGATCGTGCGATCGTCGCCGACGATCCTGCTCGACGCCGCCCACAACCCGTCCGGCGCCGAGGCGACCGTCGCCGCCCTCGAGGACTCGTTCTCCTTCTCCGGCGTCGTCGGTGTCATCGGCGCGATGGAGGACAAGGACGTCGAGGGTCTGCTCGCGGCCTTCGAGCCCGTGCTCGAGCACCTCGTCGTCACCCAGAACTCCACCGAGCGTGCTCTCCCCGCCGTCGAGCTGGGCAAGATCGCCGTCGAGCTCTACGGCGAGGAGCGGGTCTCGGTCGTTCCCCGCCTCGCCGACGCCATCGACGCCGCGATGGGCCTTTCGGAGTCCTCCGCCGGCGGCTCGATCTCCGAGGGTGCGATCCTCGTGACCGGCTCCGTGGTGACCGCGGGCGAGGCGCGTACGTTGCTGGGGACGCGCAGCTCGTCCGGTGTCTCGGCGGCGACCGCTCGGGTCGTGCCGACCGAGGACCCCGAGCTGGCGGCCTATCTGGAGGCTGACGCAGATGACGAGTGAGCGGGAGAAGTCGCCGCGGCGCGGGATGTGCGCCGCGATCGTGTCGATGGAAGGGCTCGCGGTCGCGCTGGCCACGCCGGTGATGATCTCCATCGGTGGGGTCCCCGCCGGGCTGGCGCTCCCGCTGGGCCTCGGCTTCTTCGTGGCCTGCATCATCGTGGCCGGTCTTCTGCGTCGCCCGTGGGCCTACTGGCTCGGCTGGGCGCTGCAGGTCGTCGCGATCGGGACGGGCTTCCTGATCCCCGTCATGTTCGTCGTCGGCGCGATCTTCGCGTTCCTGTGGGGCATGGCCGACTTCCTCGGTCGCAAGATCGAGCGTGAGCGCGCGGCCGCCTTCGAGGCGTTCGACCAGATCCTCGAAGAGGAATCGACCGGAGAAGAGTCCGAGCCCAGGTAGGTTTGCGGTCGTGGACGAGCGCGATGAGCTGCAGATGGCGACGGACGAGGCGGCGACCGACTGGGCGCTCTGCCCGGCGTGCGGGAATGCGCTGGTGCTGCGGCGGCCGCGGACCCGTACGGCTCACTACGCGCACAAGGCCGGGGAGTCGTGCCGGCTCGTCGGCGCGCAGCTGCGGCGCACCAGCACCGGCTGGTCCGTCGGTGGCGGCGAGGATGACCCGGACAGCCTGGAGAACCTCTTCGACCTGATCGAGGACGACGGGCCTGGCCGCTAACGCCCGAGCGCGCCGGTGACTGCCGTGAGCGCCTGGTCCAGCTCGGTGTCGCTGACTCCGCCGAAACCGATCACCAGGCCGGTCAGCCCGCTGGTGCGGGCGTAGCTGGAGAGCAGGTTGATCTCGAAGCCGGCGGCTCTCGCGGCGTCGCGGGCCCGGAGGGCATCGGCCTCGGACAGCAGCCAGGTGGAGTACATGCCCGCCAGCGGACCGGCGAGACCGGCATAGGGGCTCATCGCCTCGGCGACCCGCGGGGCACGCTCGGCGTAGACGCGGCGGGCGGAGCGTACGGCCCTGTCGAGCCAGCCGTCGCGGAGCAGCGTGAGCAGCGCGCGCTGGGAGGGCCAGGCGGCCCCGGCGTGGGTGATGGTGCCGCGGCGCAGGACCAGCTCGTGCAGGTCGGGCGGAGCGACCAGCCAACCCAGGCGGAGGGTCGGGACGACCGACTTCGCCGCGGTGCCGAGATAGGCCACGCGGCCGCGGTCCAGCGTCGCCATCGCAGGCACGGGCGCGACGTCGTAGCGGAACTCCGAGTCGTAGTCGTCCTCGATCACGAACGCATCGGCCTGTCGAGCGGCCTCGAGAAGCGCCAGCCGGTCGGTCGCAGGCATGACCCGACCCAAGGGGTGCTGGTGTGCCGGGGTCACGTACGCAGCCACAGCGTCGCCGAGGTCGTCGACCGTCTCCACGGCGGGCAGGTCGACGACTTCGCGGCCGTAGGTGAGCGCCGTCTCGGCCGCGGCCCGGTAGCCCGGATCCTCGACCGCCACCGGCCCCGGGCGCAGCTCGGGAAGAAGGGCGCGGAGCCCGTCGGTGGTGCCGGCGGTCACGATGATCTCGTCCGGGTGGAGGTCCATGCCGCGGGTGCGCCCGAGCCTCGCCGCCAGCGCCTCGCGCAGCTCGGCCAGCCCCCGCGGGTCGTCGTAACCGCGCGGCGGGGCGGTCACCGAGACCTCCCGCCAGGCCCGCCGCCACCCCGGCTCCAGCCGCGGGTCGAAGAACGGCGTGCCCGTATCCAGCCGAGAAGTCACGCCGGTCGGCCGAGACGTCATGCCGGTCGGCCGAGACGTCATGCCGGTCGGCCGAGACGTCACGCCGGTCGGCCGAGACGTCATCTGGGGTGCTGTTGCGGTGGTTGTGGTGCGGGTCGTGGCGACGTACGTCCCGGACCCGCGCCGGGCCTCGAGCCAACCCTCGGCGGTGAGTTGGTCGTAGGCCTGCTCGGTCACCGCGCGCGAGACGCCCAGGTCGGTGGCGAGGGCGCGACTCGAGGGCAGCCGGTCGCCGGCCCCGAGAGCGCCGGAGAGCACCAGCGAGCGGACCTGGCCGGCGAGCTGGGCGGGTAGCGGCTCGCTGGAGGTGCGGTCGAGGGTCACGGGGAGCATCGTTCGAATGGCCTGTCGGAGTGGATCAGAATTGGCCCGTGCACACAGGCCACTTTACTATCAGGATGGTGCCATGAGCACGACGTTGTCACCCACCCCACGCACCCAGGTCAGTCGAGGCAAGAACCGTGCCGTCACCGACCGCGAGCGTCTCCACACCTTCCTCGGTGAGGCCCTCGTCGCCCACCTCGGCGTCACCGTCGGGTCGGGCGAGGATGCCCACCCGGTCGTCCTGCCCACGGCGTACGGCTTCGATCTCGGCGGCCCGGACACCGGCGGCTCGCTCTATCTGCACGGCTCGGTGGCTGCCGGTTGGCTTGCACAGGCGCTGGAGCGCGACGTATGCGTCACGATCACCGAGCTCGACGGTCTGGTCGCGGCACGCAGCGGGTTCCACCATTCGATGAACTACCGCTCGGCCGTAGTCATCGGCCGCCCGCGTCTGGTCGAGGACCCCGACGAGCGCGAGCACGCCCTCGCGCTGGTCGTCGACCAGATGATCCCCGGTCGCTGGGCGACGCTGCGCCCCGCCACCCGCAAGGAGCTCGCCGCGACCGCCGTCATCGCCCTCCCGCTCGCCGAGGCGTCGATGAAGGCGCGCGCCGAGGGGCCGGTCGACGACCCCGCCGACATCGACTCCGGCACCTGGGCCGGGGTGATCCCGATCCACCGGTTCGCCGCCGCCCCGGTCACGGCCGACGACGCCGAGGGCGCGCCCCCGGAGGACGTCGTACGCCGCGCCGCCGCCCTCGGCGCAGCAGTACGCGCACCGAGGCCATCTCGTGGGCCCGCCGAAAGCTAGCTCGCCCCACCACCACCGGCCGAATCGGTAGTTGTGGCGCTGCGAGTCCGTAGAGTTTGCGGGCCGAGCATGTAGTTGTGGGCGACGAAGATCTACTTTCGGCGCCCACAACTACCGATTCGGCGGGGTCTGGGTCAGTTGAGCCCTGCCCGACGCAGGGCCTCAGCCATCGCGCTGTTGGCGGGAGCCGGGGCCGAGGCACCGCGACCCTGCGGACGACCGCCGCTCCTGCCGTCCTTGCCGCGCGGCTGGCCCTTTCCGCCACCGCCGCCGCCACGCTGACCACGCTGACCGCGGTCGCCGCCGGCAGCCTTCGGCTCACCCGGCGCCGGAGCGTCGTCGGAGAGGCGGAGCGTGAGCGAGATCCGCTTGCGGGCCTCGTCGACCTCCATCACCTTCACGCGGACGACGTCACCGGAACGGACCACGTCGCGCGGGTCCTCGACGAACTTGTCCGACATCGCGGAGATGTGGACGAGACCGTCCTGATGCACGCCGATGTCGATGAAGGCACCGAAGGCGGCCACGTTGGTGACCGTGCCCTCCAGCACCATGCCCGGGCGCAGGTCGGAGACGGCGTGGACGGAGTCGTCGAAGGTCGCAGTCTTGAACTCCGGGCGCGGGTCGCGGCCGGGCTTCTCGAGCTCGGCCAGGATGTCGGTGACGGTCGGCAGGCCGAACTTCTCGTCGACGAACTCGGAGGGCTTCAGCGACTTCAGCACCTGCGGGTTGCCGATCACCGACCCGATGTCGGCCGAGGCCTTGTCGAGGATGCGGTTCACGACCGGGTAGGCCTCCGGGTGCACCCCGGACATGTCGAGCGGGTCGTCGCCGCCACGGATCCGGAGGAACCCGGCTGCCTGCTCGAACGCCTTCGGGCCGAGCCGCGCCACCTTGGTGAGCTCCTTGCGGGTGCGGAACGGTCCGTTGGTGTCTCGGTGCGTGACGATCGCGGACGCGAGCGACTCGGTGATGCCGGAGACCCGGCGCAGCAGCGGAGCCGAGGCCGTGTTGAGGTCGACGCCGACACCGTTGACGCAGTCCTCGACGACTGCGTCCAGGGACTTGGAGAGACCGTATTCGGGCAGGTCGTGCTGGTACTGCCCGACACCGATCGACTTCGGCTCGATCTTCACCAGCTCGGCCAGCGGGTCCTGCAGCCGGCGCGCGATCGAGACGGCGCCTCGCAGCGACACGTCCAGGTCGGGGAGCTCGGCCGAGGCGTAGGCGGAGGCCGAGTAGACCGACGCCCCGGCCTCGGAGACCATCACCTTGGTCATCTTCTGGTCCGGCAGCAGCTTCAGCAGGTCGGCGGCGAGCTTGTCGGTCTCGCGCGAGGCGGTGCCGTTGCCGATCGCGATCAGGTCGACCGAGTGCTTCTTGGCCAGCTTCGCCAGCGTCGCCAGCGATCCGTCCCAGTCACGCCGCGGCTCGTGCGGGTAGACCGTGGAGGTGTCGACCACCTTCCCGGTCGCGTCCACGACGGCCACCTTCACGCCCGTCCGGATGCCCGGGTCGAGGCCCATCGTCGCCCGTGTCCCGGCCGGTGCGGCCAGCAGCAGGTCACGCAGGTTGTCGGCGAAGACCGAGATCGCGCCCTCTTCGGCGGCCGTGCGGATCCGGGTGCGCATGTCGAGCTCGAGTCGGAAGAGGATGCGCGTGCGCCACGCCCATCGCACCGTCTCGCCCAGCCACTTGTCGGCCGGGCGGCCGGAGTCGACGATCCCGAACCGCGCCGCGATCGAGCGCTCGTAGGCGGTCACCACGCCGGCCTCCGGCTCCTCGGCGTAGGGGGAGAGGGTGACGTCGAGAACCTCCTCCTTCTCCGCCCGGAGCACGGCCAGGGTGCGGTGCGAGGGCAGCGACGCGTACGCCTCGGAGAACTCGAAGTAGTCGGAGAACTTCGCCGCGGCCGGGTCGTTCTCGCGGCCCTCGCGGACGCGGGTCACGAGCCTGCCCTGCTGCCACATCCGCTCCCGCAGCGTGCCGATCAGGTCGGCGTCCTCGCCGAACCGCTCGACCAGGATCGCGCGGGCACCGTCGAGCGCGGCCTTGGTGTCCGGGACCTGCTCTCCGAGGAACTTCTCGGCCTCGACGACGGGATCCAGGGACGGGTCGGCGAGCAGGCCGTCGGCCAGCGGCTCGAGCCCGTTCTCGCGGGCGATCATCGCCTTCGTACGCCGCTTCGGCTTGAACGGCAGGTAGATGTCCTCGAGGCGCGCCTTGGTGTCGGCGGCGAGGATCGATGCCTGCAGCTCGGGGGTGAGCTTGTCCTGCTTCGCGATCTCGGCGAGGACAGCGGCACGCCGCTCCTCGAGGTCGCGCAGGTAGCCGAGCCGCTCCTCCAGCGTACGCAGCTGGGCGTCGTCGAGGCCGCCGGTCACCTCCTTGCGGTAGCGCGCGATGAACGGCACCGTCGAGCCTTCGTCGAGCAGGGCGACCGCTGCCTTCACCTGCGCGGGGCGCACCCCGAGATCTTCGGCGATGCGGGCCGGAATCGCGGCCATCGAGTCTGCGAGCGTCGGAGCTGATGGAGTTGGTGTCACGGGGCGCAATCCTGCCGTACGCCACCGACATTCTCTCGGACGCCTCGACCACCCGGCCCGAACGTGCCGGGACCGGCCCGCCCCGATACCCTCGACCCATGACGCAGCGCACGTTCGTGATCCTGAAGCCCGACGCCGTACGCCGGGGCCTGGTGGGGGAGATCCTGTCCCGCTACGAGGCCAAGGGCCTCTCGATCGTGAGGCTGGAGCACCGCACCATCGACGCGGGTCTTGCCGATGAGCACTACGCCGAGCACGTCGAGCAGCCGTGGTACCCGCCGCTGCGCGACTTCGTCACCTCCGGCCCGCTCGTCGCGGCCGTCCTCGAGGGTGACGAGGCGATCGAGGTCGTCCGTGCGCTCAACGGCGCCACCGACGGCCGCAAGGCCGCCCCCGGGACCATCCGCGGCGACCTCTCACTGTCCAACCGCGAGAACCTCGTGCACGGCTCCGACTCTCCCGAGTCGGCCGACCGTGAGATCAAGCTCTGGTTCGGCGCCTGAGACGACCGAAGCGAGGTCGACCGGCGAGCTTGCTCGTCCGGTTGCGCCGAGCGAGGAAGTGACCGCGCGAAGCGCGGATCGCCTGACTCTGGGATCGCGCCGGTAGCTACCGGCGCGATCTTTCATCTGCGGTCGAGAAGGGTCCGTGAGCCGTTCCGCAACACCTCGTGAACACAGGCATCCCCTGCTTCGGCGAGGCGGGCGCACCCCGTATCGTTGTGGTTTCGGCGAGCCTCTCCGGATTGGGGCTCGGACCTTCGTAGCCTCGTCGGCAGGCCCGCATCCTGCAGCACGTATCCCCGACGCGGCGCCCCGGGAACGCGAGGACGTATGGCGAGCATCATTGGACGCGACATGGCGGTGGACCTCGGCACCGCGAACACCCTCGTCTACGTCCGCGGCAAGGGTGTCCTCGTCGATGAGCCGAGTGTGGTCGCGCTCAACAAGAACACCGGCCAGATGGTCGCCGTCGGCCATGAGGCCAAGAAGATGCTGGGACGTACGCCCGACGACATCGTCGCGCTGCGGCCTCTGAAGGACGGCGTGATCGCCGACTTCGAGGCGACCGAGCAGATGCTTCGCTACTTCATCCACCAGGTCCACCGGCGCCGCTACTTCGCCAAGCCGCGGATGGTCATCTGCGTCCCGTCCGGGATCACCGCGGTCGAGATCCGCGCGGTGAAGGAGGCCGGCTACCAGTCCGGCGCCCGGATGGTGAACATCATCGAGGAGCCGATGGCAGCCGCGATCGGCGCCGGGCTCCCGGTCCACCTGCCGACCGGCAACATGGTCGTCGACATCGGTGGCGGCACCACCGAGGTCGCGGTGATCAGCCTCGGGGGCATCGTCACCTCGCAGTCGATCAGGACCGCCGGCCACCAGCTCGACAACGCGATCATGACCTGGCTGAAGAAGGAGCACGCACTGCTCCTGGGCGAGCGCACCGCCGAGGAGGTCAAGATGACCCTCGGCTCGGTCTGGCCGCTGCCCAACGAGCCCGAGGCCGAGATCCGGGGAAGGGACTTGGTCAGCGGCCTGCCGCGCACCGTGAGCGTCTCGAGCGCCGAGGTGCGCAAGGCGATCGAGGAGCCCCTGCACGACATCTTCGACGCGGTCCGCTCCACGCTCGACCAGACGCCACCGGAGCTGGCGGGCGACATCATGGACCGCGGCATCGTGCTGACCGGCGGCGGCGCCCTCCTCCGCGGCCTCGACGAGCGGCTGCGCCACGAGACCGGTATGCCCGTCCACATCGCGGAGTCCCCGCTGACCTCGGTCGCGATGGGCGCCGGCCGCTGCGTCGAGGACTACGACGTGCTCCGCCCCGTCCTGGTGAACGAGAACAGGAGATGGTGACGTGTCGTTGCTGAGCCCCCGCCCCAGCGAGCGTCTTCGCAAGGGGATGGAACAACGCAAGGGTCCCAAACCCATGGTCCGTAAGCCGCGGGAGAGGCTCAACCGCCGCGGCAGCCTCGAGACGAACGCCGGCGGCACCGGGCCGAAGCGCACCTGGCTGATCGTTCTCGTCCTGTGCTGCGCGACGCTGGCCACGCTCGACCAGACCCCCGTCCTGGAGCCGGCGCGCACCGCGGTCGGCGAGGTGCTCTCCCCGCTGGAGACCGGCGCAGCGATGGTGGCCCGTCCGTTCACCGGCGTTCCGGATTGGTTCGACACCCGTGACGACCTGCGCGCGCGGCTCGCCGAGCTCGAGGCCGAGAACTCCAAGCTGCGTCGCCAGGTCGAGGTCACCGACTACGGTCGGGCCAAGCTCGCCGAGTACGAGTCGATCACCCGAGCCGCTGAGGACCTCGGCTACGCCCTCGTCCCGGCGCGGGTCACCGCCTTCGGCCCGGCGCAGACCTTCAACCGCACCGTCACCATCGACGCCGGCAGCGCCGCCGGGATCAGGTCCGACATGTCGGTCGTGACCGGCGACGGCCTCGCCGGCCGGGTGCTGCGGGTGACGAAGACCTCGGCCACGGTCCTGCTGATCGTCGACGCCGCGTCGGTCGTGGGCGGTCGCGTCGGCGGTGCCGACACGAGCGGCAAGAAGTCGGGCCAGGTCGGCATGGTCCGGGGCTCCGGTGTGGTCGCCGGCCGCTCCGACGCCGGTCTGCTGACCCTGGACCTCATCGACCAGAGCGCCGCACCTCTCAAGGGCGACACGGTCCTCACCTGGGGTGACGGCCGGGCCGCTCCGTACGTCTCCGGGCTGCCGATCGGCGAGGTGACCGACACCTTCGCGAGCGTGCGCGACTCCTCGCGGACGGTGCGGATCAAGCCGTACGTCGACTTCGGCTCGCTCGACGTCGTCGGTGTGGTGGTGCCCAACGGCACGCTGAGCGACCGCGCCGTGGTCACGCCGGAAGGGGAGCTGCGATGAGTGAGATGGACGCGCGTGCCGCCGGTGCCGCTCCGGTGCTGCGTAACGTCCTGGTCGGCATGCTGATCGTGATCGCCGTCGTCCTCCAGCTGAGCGTGGCGCCGGCTTTCGCCATCCGCGGCATCACTCCCGATCTGGCCCTCTTGGTCGTCGTCGCGGTCGCGCTCACCCGGGGTGGCCAGGCCGGCCTGGTGACCGGGTTCGCGGCGGGCGTACTCCTCGATCTGGCGCCGCCCGCCGACCACACCGCGGGCCGATGGGCGCTCTCGCTGCTGATCGTCGGCTACGTCGCCGGCCGCGTACGTGAGAGCAGCAACACCCACAGCGGCCCGGGCCGTCCCAACGCACTGACCGTGATGGCCACGGTGGCAGCCTGCTCGTTCATCGGGGTCAGCATCTTCGCCGTCAGCGGCCTGATCCTCGGTGAGGCACCGCTGACGCTGCTGCCGACCGTCCTGATCAGCGTGGGCTACGACCTGCTGCTGGCGCCGCTGCTGATTCCGATGCTGCTCTGGTTGATCGGCAAGGGGGATTTCTAGTGCCTCGAAGCAGACTTCCCACCGCGCAGGTCAGCCGGCTGCGGCTGATCGTGATCCAGGCGCTGGTCTTCTCGTTGCTGGCCACGCTCGGGGTCAGGCTCTTCTATCTGCAGGTGCGACACGGTGACGCCTACCAGGCGGCCGCTGCCTCCCAGTCCAAGCGCGAGGTCGTGCGCCAGCCGGTGCGCGGCATCATCGTCGACGCCCAGGGCAGGCCGATGGTGACGAACCGCTCGGCCTGGGTGGTCAGCCTCGACCAGGGCGTGCTCGACGGGCTGGAGGACGAGGACCGCAAGACGCTGATGGCGCGCGTCGCCAAGGCTGTCGACGTGTCCCCGAAGAAGCAGAGCGAGGCGATCGCCAACTGGTCCGGCACCCGCTACCAGCCGGTCCCGATCGCCACCGACGTCTCCGAGTCGACCGCGCTGCGCATCCTCGAGCAGCCCGAGGACTTCCCCGGCGTGGTCGCGGAGAAGCAGACCCTGCGCTCCTACCCGAGCCCCCACGGCATCAACGCCGCCGGCGTCCTCGGCTATCTCTCCCCGATCACCGAGGACGAGAACAAGGATGCCCGGGAGCGCGGCGACGAGTCGCTCAACCTCACCTCGATGGTGGGTCGCTCGGGCGTCGAGAAGCAGTACGACCAGTGGCTGCGCGGGATGCCCGGCTACGACACCGTCACCGTCGACTCGCTCGGGCGTGAGATCGGGCGCGGCGACTCGGTCGCCTCCCAGGCCGGCGACACGCTGGTGACCAGCATCGACGCCAAGGTGCAGGGCCGCGCCGAGAAGCTGCTCGCCGAGTCGATCGAGACCGCCCGCAACACCTTCGACAAGATCTCCGGCCGCAACTACGAGGCCGACTCCGGCTCCGTCGTGGTCATGGAGGCGCAGACCGGCCGGTTGGTCGCGATGGCGAACCAGCCGACGTACGACCCCGAGGAGTGGGTCGGCGGGATCACCCAGAAGCAGCTCGACCGGCTCTACTCCGAGAAGGCGGGCTACCCGCTGCTGCCGCGGGCGACACAGGGACAGTTCGCGCCCGGTTCGACGTGGAAGCCGTTCATGACGGTCGGCGCCCTCAACAACGGCTACAGCCGCGACTCCCGGCTGGACTGCTCCAGCGGGCTCCAGGTCGGCAACCGCGTGTTCCAGAACTATGAGTCGGCCCCCTACGGCTACATCGACTTCGCCCAGGCGCTCCAGGTCTCCTGCAACACGTTCTTCTACCGGATCGCGGTCGACTACTGGCAGAAGTTCGGCTCCAACCCGGCCAACGTCAACGCCAAGGACCCGCTGGTCGAGACCGCCAAGGCGTTCGGCTTCGGCAAGCGCACCGGCATCGACCTGCCCGGTGAGTCGGCGGGCCGGATCGCGGACCGGAAGTGGAAGGCCGAGTACTACCAGGCCATGAAGGGCTACTACTGCCGGATGGACGAGAAGAAGAACGCTCCGTCCCAGTTCCTGCAGCTCTTCGCCCACGAGTTCTGCATCGAGGGCAACTACTACCGCACCGGCGACGCGGTGAACTTCTCCATCGGTCAGGGCGACACGATGGTCACCCCGATCCAGCTGGCCCGGGCCTACGCCTCGCTGGCCAACGGCGGCACGCTCTACGAGCCGCGGATCGGGAAGGCGATCGTCAGCGGCGACGGCACCGTGGTCGAGAAGATCGACCCCAAGGTCGCCGGCAAGGTGAAGATGTCGCCCAAGAGCATCGGCTACGTCAACGACGCGCTGCTCGGCACCACACGGACGGGCACCCTGGCGTGGAAGTTCGGCGGGTTCCCGCTCGACGAGGTGAAGGTACGCGGCAAGACCGGCACCGCGGAGGTCACCGGCAAGCAGACGACCGGCTGGGTCGCGACGTACAACAAGAAGTACGTCGTCATCATGACGATCTCCCAGGGCGGCACGGGCTCGGGCTCGGTCGGCGACTCCGTACGCAAGCTGTGGGAGTCGCTCTACGGAGTCGAGGAGGGCGGCGCCGAGGTCCGGCCGGGCAAGGCCGCGATCAAGGGCATCGACCCGCCGCGGAACCTGCCGGCGTTCGGCACCGACGGCTCGATCGTCGGGCCGAAGGACTAGGGACACGGACTGGAACGGGGTGAACCGCACAGCATGAAGAACGACGTGATGGCCTTCGTACGCCGCATCGACCTGGTCCTCCTCGGCGCGGTGCTGGTCCTGCTGTCGCTGTCGATGCTGCTGGTCTGGTCCGCGACCATCCACCGCGACGCGCTCACCGGCGGAGACACGACCGCCTATCTGCGCAAGCAGATGATCAACGTGGCCGCCGGGCTGGTGCTGATGGTGGGAGTGGTCGCCACCAACCATCGCTGGGTCCGGCTCCTGACGCCCGTGGTCTACCTGGGCGCGGTGGTCGGGCTGGTGCTGGTGCTCGTGATGGGCTCCACGATCAACGGCTCGAAGTCGTGGGTGGTCCTCGGCCCGGTCCAGGTCCAGCCCTCGGAGCTGGCCAAGCTGGCCGTGGTCATCGCGATGGCTCTGGTGCTCGCCGAGCGCAGCGAGGGTCGATGGCAGGCCCGGGTGTCCCTGGGTGACGTGATCGCGATGATCCTGGTCGCTGCGGTGCCGATCGCGCTGGTCCTGCTCCAGCCCGACCTCGGCACCACGCTGGTGCTCGGCGTGACTGTCTTCTGCGTCCTCGCGGCGGCGGGGACCCCGCGACGGTGGCTGGCCCTGCTGACGTTGATCGGCGCGTCGGCGGCCACGATCGTCGTCGCTGCCGGCGTGCTGAAGCAGTACCAGATCAACCGGTTCATGGCGTTCACAGATCCGTCGCTGGACCCTCGCGGGGCCGGCTACAACGTGCAGCAGGCGCGGATCGCGATCGGAGACGGCGGCATCTTCGGCCAGGGTCTGTTCCAGGGCTCGCAGGTCCGTGCGGGGTTCGTCCCGGAGCAGCAGACCGACTTCATCTTCACGGTCGTGGGGGAGGAGCTCGGGCTCGTCGGCTCGCTGCTGGTGATCGGTCTGATCGGGGTCGTGCTGTGGCGCGGGCTGCGGATCGCGGCGCGCACCGACGATCTCTTCGGGCGTGTGGCCGCCGCCGGGATCGTGTGCTGGCTCGGCATCCAGAGCTTCCAGAACATCGGGATGTGCCTGGGCATCATGCCCGTCACCGGCGTGCCGCTGCCGTTCCTCTCCTACGGCGGATCCTCGATGATCGCGACGCTGCTGGCGGTGGGTCTGCTGCTCGGGATCTCGGGCCGCTCGCGGCGCACCGGTCTGGACCGGTCCGGACCACTTCAGGAGCTCCGCTCGCGCGATCGCCTGCAGGTTGCTGCAGTGCGAAAAGATGCCGCGTTTCATCGAAATTAAACTCGATTACGTTCCCTTCCGGTTGCCCTACAGGGCATCCGTGTGACCCCTTGCAGTCTCAACCCGAGGCTGCTTGACGACGGGAGCAGCAAGATCATGAACCGACCCCACAGAACCCAGCGCCTCGGCGCGCTGGCTGCCGCGACGGTGACCGCCGTCGGTGCGGCTACCACCATCCTGGCCATGTCCGGCCCTGCCGCCGCAGCCGACAGCCCGGCACCGCTGATCGGTGCCGAGAAGTCGACGGCCATCGACAACTCCTACATCGTGGTGATGAAGGGCAAGGGCTCGGCCGCGAAGGCCAACGCGGCCGAAGCTCGCGCGCTCGCCAAGAAGAAGGGCGGCTCGGTGAAGTACGCCTACGACAAGGCGATCACCGGCTTCTCCGCCACACTCGACGCCGACGCGCTCGACGCGCTCCGCAACGACCCCGACGTCGACTACATCGAGGCCAACCAGAAGGTGAAGGCCAGCGGTGACCAGGCCAACCCCACGTGGGGTCTCAACCGGATCGACCAGCGCAACCTGCCACTGAACTCGAACTACCACTACGACTACACCGGGTCTGGGGTCAAGGCGTACATCCTCGACACCGGCATCCGCTCCGGGCACGCCGACTTCGGTGGCCGGGTGACCTCCGGCTACACCGCCATCGGCTCCAGCACCGAGGACGAGAACGGCCACGGCACCCACGTGGCCGGCACCGTCGGTGGTTCGACCTACGGGGTCGCCAAGGGCGTCACGCTCGTGCCCGTCCGGGTCCTCGACGCCAACGGATCCGGCACGACCGCCGGCGTGATCGCGGGTGTGAACTGGGTGACCTCCAACCACACCTCCGGTCCCGCTGTCGCCAACATGTCGCTCGGAGGCGGGGTCTCCTCGACCCTCGACTCCGCGGTCTCGAACTCCATCGCCGACGGCGTCACCTATGCCGTCGCGGCGGGCAACGACTCCGGCGCCAACGCGTGCAACGGGTCACCTGCCCGTGTCGGCGCGGCGCTGACCGTCGGCTCGACGACCAACACCGACGCCCGCTCGAGCTTCTCCAACATCGGCTCGTGCCTCGACCTGTTCGCTCCGGGCTCGTCGATCACCTCGGCATGGCACACCTCCAACACCGCGACCAACACGATCTCCGGAACGTCGATGGCGACCCCGCACGTCGCCGGTGTGGCCGCGCTCTACCTGCAGGCGAACCCGTCGGCGTCCGCGTCCTCGGTGGCCTCGGCGATCGTCTCCAACGCCACCACCGGCGTGGTGACCTCTCCCGGCACCGGTTCGCCCAACCGCCTCCTCTACTCGCTGTGGAGCGGTGGCACCGACCCGACGGACCCGCCGACCGACCCGCCGTCGGGCAACCTGCTGACCAACCCGGGCTTCGAGTCGGGCGGGACCGGCTGGAGTGCGTCCTCGGGCGTGATCGACAACTCCACGAGTGCCCCGGCGCGATCGGGCTCCTACAAGGCGTGGCTGAACGGCTACGGGACCACGCGCACCGACTCGCTCTCGCAGTCGGTGACGCTGCCCGCCACGGGCAAGACGCTCTCGTTCTACCTTCGGGTGATCTCCAACGAGACGACCACCACGACGGCCTACGACAAGCTGACCGTCAAGATCGGCTCGACGACCCTGGCGACCTACTCCAACCTGAACGAGACCTCCTCGTACACGTTGAAGTCGTTCTCCCTGGGCGCGTACGCGGGTAGGACGGTCACGCTGACGTTCACCGGCACCGAGGACTCCTCGCTCGGGACCAGCTTCCTGATCGACGACACCTCTATCGCCTGATCCAAGGCCTGACCACGCCGGGTCGCTCGCGTAATGCGAGCGGCCCGGCGTGCTGGGTTACAGACCCTTTCATGCCTTGTTTCCAGGCTGTTTACAGGTGTTCACCTGGGATATCTGCACGTTGCTGCAATGCGATGAGTTGGGTCGTTACGAGCACTACGTAACGTGATTACGTGGTTGACCGAACGCTTCGGGTTGCGGCCGTAGGGAGGGCGCAGGGCGTTCGGCCGGCACGTGTGAGGGCTGCACGGGGAACCACCTACAGGCAGTTCCCGAGTCCGGTGCAATGAATGGTTGTGGCCCCATCGGGCCGCACGATGACGGGAGTCAGAACGTGTGCCGAACCATCAAGAACCGGGCCTTCAAGGCGCCGGCAGTCATCTCCGCCGTAGCTGTCGGAGCAGCAGCCTCGGCGATCGCCTTCACCGTCCCGGCCGGCGCCGCGGACGGTCCGGCACCGCTGCGCGGCGCGGACGCCTCGACCGCAATCGAGGGTCAGTACATCGTCGTGATGAAGAAGCAGGGTCGCAGCGACGTGGCGAAGTCTGAGGCCAAGTCGGTCCGCAGCGACGCCCGTGACGCGGGCGGCGACGTACGGGAGGTCTACAACACGGCGTTCAACGGCTTTTCGGCCTCGCTCGACAAGGACGCGCTCGCCGAGATCCGCGACAACCCGGACGTCGCCTACGTGCAGGCCAACCACCGCTACACCACCCAGGGGGATCAGGCCGATCCGACCTGGGGCCTCGACCGGATCGACCAGGCCGCGCTGCCGCTCGACAAGAACTACCACTACGAGCAGACCGGTGCGGGCGTGACCGCCTACATCATCGACACGGGCGTCGCGACCGACCACTCGGAGTTCAGCGGCCGGATCGGTGCGGGCTTCGACGCCGTCGACGGGGACACCGACGCGGCCGACGGCAACGGCCACGGCACCCATGTCGCGGGCACCGTCGCCGGCACCACCTACGGCGTGGCCAAGGAGGCCACGATCGTTCCGGTCCGCGTCCTCGACGACCAGGGCTCCGGCACCACCGAGGGCGTCGTCGCGGGCATCGAGTGGGTCACGGAGAACCACACCGATGGCCCGGCCGTCGCCAACATGTCGCTCGGCGGAGGCAACGATCCCGCCCTCGACGCGGCCGTCCAGGCCTCGATCGCCGACGGTGTGACCTACGCCGTCGCGGCCGGCAACGAGAGCGCCGACGCCTGCGGCTCATCGCCCGCTGCCGTCCCGGAGGCGATCACCGTCGGTGCCACCGACGACTCCGACGCCACCGCGAACTTCTCCAACACCGGTGAGTGCCTCGACATCTTCGCGCCGGGCGTCGACATCACCTCCGCCTGGAACGACGGCTCGACCAACACCATCTCGGGCACGTCGATGGCGACCCCCCATGTCGCCGGCGCCGCCGCCCTCTTCCTCGAGGCGAACCCCTCGGCCACCCCGGCCGACGTCGCCACGGGCCTGCTCGGCGCCGCCACTCCTGACGTGGTCACCAACCCGGGCACTGGTTCCCCGAACCTGCTGCTCACCACGCTGTTCTGAGTCCGGGCCTTGCCTGACGCTTGCGTCAGGCAAAAGGCGAGGAGATCGAGCGAGCACACGGCCGAGCTCGCGAGGCCGTGACTGCGGGTCGAGATCCACCTGAGAGCGTTGGGGCCGCCCGGGAGGGGGCGGCCCCAACGCCTATTTCTCGAGCAGCTCTCGTGTCACAGGCGTACCGGTTCCGGTCCGTTACGCCGGCTTGGTCCAGGCGATGGTGTGCCGGAACCCGAGACGGTGCCGGATCGAGGCGCCCGGCATGACGTCGGCGAGGACGCCCCGCAGCTCGGCGAACGACATCGTCGGGTCCTTGACCGGGAAAGCCGGCTGCCGCGCGCTGCCAGCGCTGGGCCAGGGATGCTTCACGTAGCCGATCGCGGGGTTCGTCACCATCGAGGCGAGGTCCCACAGGTGGTCGGTGACGTCCTGAGGAGGAGCGAGACCTACTGCCAGGAACCGCCCGCCCGGTTCGAGGATGTCACGCACCTGCTCGAGGGCGTCGGCGACGTCGAGATGATGCAGGACGGCGACCATCGTGACCAGGTCGACCGGGCCGTCGATCCAGGTGCCGTCGTGGATGACGACGTTGGGAAGGCCGGTGCAGCGGGTGGCGGCCTGCCCCCGCATGGCGCCGTCTCGATCGGTGCCGTGGACCGTCGTGAACCTCGGCGAGAGCGCGGCCAGCAGCCCGCCCCGGCCGCAACCCACGTCCAGCGCGGTGCGTCGCCGGGCGGGGAGGTTCGCCAGGACCCAGCTGTGGAAGTGGTCGTTGTGGCTCCAGGGGTGACGCGCGTTGAGCGTCGCCACCGCCTCCGAGAGGACGCCCCCGGCGAACTGTTTCGACCATGTTCGCAATGCCATGGCGCCATTCTTACCCGCGGACGTCGGGGAGATCGCCCGGCGACGCGAGGTTTGGTGGGGGAGTCAGGGGGCGGCGTACGCTTGGCGTTGATCGTTCCCGAGCTTTGAGGTGCCCATCGTGACCGTCGCCCAGAGCGACCTCGTTCCTGAATCCGTGTTCCCCCGGCTGGAGCCGCGCCTGGCGCTGGTGTCCAAGCCGATCCAGTACGTCGGCGGGGAGCTCAACTCGACCGTCAAGGAGTGGAACGACGTCGAGGTGCGCTGGGCGCTGATGTACCCCGACGCCTACGAGGTCGGCCTGCCCAACCAGGGTGTCCAGATCCTCTACGAGGTGCTCAACGAGCGTGACTGGATCGCCGCGGAGCGCACCTACGCGGTGTGGCCGGACCTCGAGAAGATCATGCGCGAGGGCGACGAGCAGGGCCCGATCCCGCAGTTCACCGTCGACGCCCACCGCCCGGTGAAGGCGTTCGACCTGTTCGGGCTCTCGTTCTCGACCGAGCTCGGCTACACCAACATGCTCAACGCGCTCAGCCTCGCCGGCATCCCGCTGCACGCGGTCGACCGCGGCGACGACGACCCGGTGGTGCTCGCCGGCGGCCACGCCGCGTTCAACCCCGAGCCGATCGCCGACTTCCTCGACGCTGCCGTGCTCGGCGACGGCGAGGAGGTCGTGCTCAAGATCTCCGAGGTCGTGCGCGAGTGGAAGCAGGACGGTCGCCCCGGCGGGCGCGACGAGCTGCTGCGGCGGCTGGCTGTCTCCGGTGCCGTCTACGTCCCGAAGTTCTACGACGTGAACTACGCCGCCGACGGCCAGATCGACGCGGTGGTGCCCAACCGCCCCGACATCCCGTGGCGGGTCAAGAAGCACACCCTGATGGACCTCGACGCCTGGCCCTACCCGCGCAACCCGCTGGTGCCGCTGGCCGAGACCGTCCATGAGCGGTTCTCGGTGGAGATCTTCCGCGGCTGCACCCGCGGTTGCCGCTTCTGCCAGGCCGGGATGATCACCCGTCCGGTGCGTGAGCGCTCGATCAAGACCATCGGCGACATGGTCGAGAACGGCATCCGGAAGTCCGGCTTCGAGGAGGTCGGACTGCTCTCGCTGAGCTCCGCCGACCACACCGAGATCGGTGACGTCGCGACCGGCCTGGCCGACCGCTACGAGGGCTCCAACGTCTCGCTGTCGCTCCCGTCGACGCGCGTCGACGCCTTCAACATCACGCTGGCCAACGAGTTCTCCCGCAACGGCCGTCGCTCCGGCCTGACGTTCGCGCCCGAGGGCGGCTCGGAGCGGATGCGCAAGGTCATCAACAAGATGGTGACCGAGGAGGACCTGATCCGCACCGTCGGCGCCGCCTACTCCCACGGCTGGCGCCAGGTGAAGCTCTACTTCATGTGCGGTCTGCCGACCGAGACCGACGAGGACGTCCTCCAGATCGCCGAGCTCGCGAAGAAGGTCATCGCGAAGGGCCGCGAGGTCTCGGGCCGCAACGACATCCGCTGCACCGTCTCGATCGGTGGCTTCGTACCCAAGCCGCACACCCCCTTCCAGTGGGCCTCCCAGCTCGACCACGAGACCACCGACGTACGCCTCCAGAAGCTGCGCGACACGGTCCGCTCCGACAAGAAGTTCGGCCGGGCGATCGGGTTCCGCTACCACGACGGCAAGCCCGGCATCGTCGAGGGCCTGCTGTCGCGAGGCGACCGCCGGGTCGGCCGGATCATCGAGCAGGTCTGGCGCGACGGCGGCCGCTTCGACGGCTGGAGCGAGCACTTCTCCTACGACCGCTGGATGTCCGCCGCGGAGAAGGGCCTGGAGGGCACTGGCGTCGACCTCGACTGGTACACCACCCGCGAGCGTGAGTACGACGAGATCCTTCCCTGGGACCACCTCGACTCCGGTCTCGACAAGGACTGGCTCTGGGCCGACTGGGAGGACGCCCTCGCTGTCGCCAACGGCGAGGACATCGAGGTCGAGGACTGCCGCTGGACGCCTTGCTACGACTGTGGCGTGTGCCCGGAGATGGGGACCGACATCCAGATCGGCCCCACGGGTCAGAAGCTGCTCCCGCTGTCCGTGGTGTAGCGCTCAGCTGATCGCGGCGGTCGCCTCGATCTCGATGAGCGCGTCGGGGCGGAAGAGGCCGGAGACCTGGACCAGCGAGCTGGCGGGCGGATGCCCGACGTCGACGAACTCGTCGCGTACGCGCCGGATCATCGGCAGCTCGGTGGTGGAGACGACGAAGTAGGTCAGCTTCACCACGTCTGCCCAGGTGGCGCCGGCCGCAGCCAGCGCCACGCCGAGGTTGGCGAAGGTCTGCCGGGTCTGGGCCTCCCAGCCGTAGGCCACGGTGCCGTCGGCGGCCATGCCCACCTGCCCGGAGATCACCACCAGTCTGGCGCCGGGGTCGGTGATCACCAGGTGGCTGTAGCCGGCGGGGGCGGGAAGGTCCTCGGGGGACACGAAATCCATTGGCCGAAGGTAGACCCGGCTTCGCAGACGCGCGAATGATTACTTCTGCGGCCAGGTTCTGCTCTGTGAGCGAGACCTTTGACGTACGTCTGGCCGGGCCTGGGTCGAGGAGCGCTTCGACGAGCGGATGCTCAAGGCGCGCGAGCAGCGGCTGACCTGGCTCAGCCGCGTCGGTGGTGAGCCGGCGGGCATGGTCAACATGCTGATCTTCACCCGGATGCCGAAGCCGGGCCAGGAGCGACCGTCGCGCTGGGGCTACCTGGCCAACTTCTGCGTTCTGCCCGAGCACCGCAACAGCGGTCTCGGCGCCGAGATGCTCACCGCCCTCACCGACCAGGCGGACGCGGAGGGATTCGTACGCGTCGTGCTGAGTCCCAGCGAGAAGTCGATCCCGTTCTACGAACGGGGCGGGTTCCGGGCGGCGTACGACCTGATGGTCCGGCCTCAGCCGACCGGGCGGACCCAGCGGCGCCAGTCCTCCTGAGGCTCGTAGCCCAGGCTCTTCCACAGCGACTGTCCCAGCTCGTTGTCCTCCAGGACCATCGCGTCGACCCGGCTCGCGCCGAGGGCGACGAGACGGTCCTCTGCGTGGGCCAGGAGCCGGCGGGCGAGCCCTCGGCGGCGTATGTCGGGGTGGACCGCCAGCCGATAGAGGTGCGCACGCCAGCCGTCCCACCCGGAGATCAGCGAGCCGACGACACGTCCCTCCGGGGTGACCGCAATCGTGCAGGCGTCGGGGTCGCGCGCGATCAGCGCCTCCACCTTCGCCTGGGAGTCGGCCGGCCGCGAGTCGTTCTCCGCCGCCACCTCCCACAACCCGATCAGCGCAGGTACATCAGATATGACGGCAGGACGAAGCTCGATCACGGCCGGAAGTCTCTCACGCGAAAACCTGGGCCTGCGCCGCACTCAGCAGTCCGCGGCGCCGCGCATCGAGAAGTCGATGGTGACGGCGTGGTGGTCGGACAGCCGGGTGGGGGAGACGCGGCCGTCGCCGGCGGCCAGCCAGGAGTTGGGGAGCAGGTAGTCGACGCGGCCGCCGCCGTCATGGCTGGCCCCGAGAGCAGCGCCGGCGTCGGTCAGCGTGGCCAGGGCGGTGCCGAGGACGCCGGAGCCGGAGCCGGCGTTGAGGTCGCCACCGAGGAGCTTGGCGCCGTCGTAGGCGTTCACCTTGGCCATCACCGCGCCGATCTGGGTCTGTCGGAGCGAGTCGGAGGTGTGGTCGAGGTGGGTGTTGAAGACGACCAGTCGCTGGCCCTCGACGATGATGTTCGCCCGCAGCAACCCGCGCTGCTCCTTGCCGCCGCGGTTGGGCAGGTGGGTGTTGTCGTAGCCGTCGATGGGGAAACGCGACAGGATCGCGGTGCCGTAGCCGCCGCGGTCGGTGATCCAGTCGTTGGCGCCGAAGACGGACTGCATCCCCAGGTGCGAGGCGATGATCGCCGGCTGGTCGACGTTGCCCGAGCGTCGGCGGTTCTTGTCGATCTCCTGCAGGAGTACGACGTCGGCGCCGGCCGCGCGGATCACGTCGGCGATGCCACCGAGCTCGCCGGGAGAGACCTTGCCGCCCTTGATGTTGAAGGTCATCACGCTCAGGTTGCGCGGGACCGCGCACGGGTCGATCTTCGGCTTCTTCGGGATCTTGTCGATCGTGGGCGGGGCCTTGAACGTCTTGAACTTCGGCAGCGGCTCAGGCTCAGCGGACGGGGTGGCCTCGAGCGGCTCGGCGCTCGGCGAGGGAGGGTCGTCAGAGACATCGGCGGAGGCCTGCCTCGAGTCGCCCAGTCGGGGAGCGAGGACGGTGAGGGCGGCGATGGCGCCGACGGTGAGGACAACCGCAAGGATCGGCAACAGCTCTTTGAGGCGTACCGAGAACTGCCTGCTTCTGTGGTGGCTCACCGCGGAAGTCTCCCATTTTTCGTACGCGAACCGTTACCGCCAATTGGTTTCCCGTTCGCCGGATGGGCGATCGCGCCCCATGGCAGACATAATCGACCCCGTGCGTCAACAGCCCGAACAGCAGGCCCCGCCGGTCCAGCGTCTCCGCATCCGCTACGCCAAGCGAGGCCGGCTCCGGTTCACCAGTCACCGCGACTTCAGCCGCGCCTTCGAGCGCGCGGTCGCACGGGCCCGGATCCCGGTGGCCTACTCCTCGGGGTTCAACCCGCACCCGCGGATCTCCTACGCCGGCGCGGCGCCGACGGGAGCGGCGAGTGAGGCCGAGTACGTCGAGCTGGGGCTGCGTGAGGTCGTCGACCCGGCCACGACGAAGGCTGCCCTGGACGAGGTCATGCCCGACGGTCTCGACCTGCTCGACGTCGTCGACACGGCGACCTCGCCCAAGGGTGCGCTGGCCGACCTGCTCACCGGCAGCGAGTGGATCATCGACCTCCCGACGACCCTTGAGGACGCCGCCGCGGCTGTCGAGGCGTTCGTCGGAGCCGAAGAGGTCATCGTGTCCCGGATGACCAAGAAGGGCCTGCGTGAGTTCGACGCCCGGGCCGCGGTCGTACGCCTCGTCGCGACGCCCCGTCAGGGCGGCGGCTCACGGTTGGAGCTCGTGCTCAAGCACGGCACCCCGGCCGTACGCCCCGACGACGTAGTCACCGGCCTGGAGCGCATCGGTGGGCTGAAGGTGGGTCCCGAGCACGGCGGGCTCCCGCTGCTGACCCGGCTCACCCAGGGCGTCTTCGACGAGGAAACCGGCACGATCGGCGACCCGCTCCACTAACCTGCCGTCGATGAGGTTCTGCCGATGAGAACGGTCACCGACCGCGAACGCCGGGCGAGGCTGGCCCGCCGGCACGGGCTCGCCCCCGGCCACAGGTATACCGACGTGGCCGCCGCGACGCAGGCGATGACCGCCTGGCACGCGACCGAGGCGGCCACGGTCCACCTCGCGCTGCACGCGCGGGTGCACGACCTCCGGGTCGAGGACGTCGAGCGCGCGCTCTACGAGGAGCGCTTGTTGGTCAAGCAGCTGGCGATGCGGCGGACGCTCTTCGCCTTTCCGCGAGACCTGCTCCCGGCCGCCTTGGGTAGCGCTTCGGCACGGGTGGCGGCCCAGGAGGAGAAGAACCTCCACAAGTGGCTGACGGCGGGTGGCGTCGACGAGGACCAGGACGCCTGGATCGAGAAGGCGTACGCGGCGACGCTGGCTGTGCTCGCCGACGGTGAGCCGCGGACGACGACCGAGCTGCGTGAGCTGGTGCCGGAGCTCGACGTCCGGTTCCGGATGGGCGCGCCGGACAAGAAGTGGGGCGGGGAGTTCGCGATCGGCCGCTGGGTGATCGGCACCCTCGCCGCGCAGGGGCGACTGGTGCGGGCGAACAACATCGGCCACTGGCGACTGAACAAGCCGGCCTGGACCCTGGCGGAGACGTGGCTGGGCGAGGCGCCCGCTCCGCTTGCCGCCACGGAGGGGTACGCAGCCCTCGTCCGCCGCTGGCTGGGCACCTTCGGCCCCGGCACCGAGACCGACCTGGTCTGGTGGCTCGGCTCCACGAAGACGGCGGCGCGGGCCGCGCTCGCCGAGGTGGGGGCCGTGCAGGTCGGGCTCGAGGACGGCGGCCTCGGCTGGGTGCTTCCCGACGACCCGATCGTCACCACGCCCGAGCCCGAGATCGAGCCGTGGGCAGCGTTGACGCCCACCCTCGACCCCACCGTCATGGGTTGGAAGGAGCGCGGCTTCTATCTGGATGCCGACGACGTGGCGTACCTCTTCGACACCAACGGCAACGCCGGCAACACCGCCTGGTGGGACGGCCGGATCGTGGGAGCGTGGGCGCAGGACGAGGCCGGCCGGGTGCGGCCGATCGTTCGCCACGACATCGGCGATGCCGGACGGAAGGCGCTGGAGGCCGAAGCGGCGCGCCTCACCGAGTGGCTCGACGGTGTCGTGATCGTGAACGTCTACAAGTCGCGCCAGATGAAGGAAGCGAAGCTTCCCTGAGCCTCGATCGATGTCCGGATATCGGTCTGTCGACAGGGTGTATGCGATACTCCGAGACGACTGCTCAAACATTCGGGCCCGACCCGAGGAATGAACAGTCCGACGACGCCTCGCCGGCGTGGGTCCTCCGGGATCGCACTCCGGCACGCAGGAGGTAGGTCGCCGCCAGACCGCGACGCAGGCCTAGCAGGTCAGTGAGAGCGACTCGCCCGGGAAGGTCCCGGACGGCCGAGCGACCGCGGCAGGTGACGAACCGCCGCTTGTGACGCACCGCAGCGGAGGATGCCGCCGCCCTGACAAGCTTTGCGCCGCGACGCGGCTGCTACGTGGAAAGTTCGATACTGCGCAGCGCCCGTTTCCCGGCACCTGACTATCCGGCATCTGTGAAGGTCCCGGATGAGGAGAACGGCATGGCCGACGAGACCACTGTCGAGAACACCGAGAACGGCGCTGAAACGGCGCAGACTCCGGTGACCGACAACCCCACCACCCCCACGACCGACGCGGAAGCGACCGGCGAGACTGCTCCGGCGAAGAAGACCGCGGCGAAGAAGACCACGCGCAAGCGCACCACCAAGAAGGTCTCCGCTCCGGCAGAGGCCGCCGAGGCGCCCGCCGCCGAGGCCGCCGAGACCGTCGAGGCCGCTGACGCCCCCGCGAAGAAGGCTGCGGCGAAGAAGACGACCCGCAAGCGTACGACCAAGAAGGTAGCCGCTCCGGCGCCGGCCGAGGTCGAGACCGCTGCTGAGGCCACCGCCGCACCCGAGGGCGAGACCCCCGAGACTCCCGCCGAGACCGTCGAGGCTCCGGCCAAGAAGACCGCGGCGAAGAAGACCACTGCCAAGAAGGCAGCCACGAAGAAGTCCACCGCCAAGAAGGCCGCTCCGGTCGTCGAGCCCGTCGAGGCCCCTGCGGCCGGCGCCGCCGACGAGACCGACGAGGCGACCGAGGCCGAGCAGGCCGGTCCGGTGGCTCCCGCGGTGCTGTTCCAGCCGCCGACCAAGACGACCACCCGGCGACGTACCCGTAAGACGGCCGAGCCCGAGCCCGTCGAGACGAGCGAGGGAGTAATCGCGCGAAGCGCGAAGGAGCCTGTCAAGGCCGCCGAGACACCCGCCGTGGACGAGCCGCAGGTCACCGAGCCCGCCGCCGAGCCCGCCAAGGAGGCCGCCAAGGAGGAGACTCCGGCCCGCTCCCGCCGGCGCAACGGCCGCAGCGCCGCGCCGGCCGAGGAGAAGGCCGCCGACGAGCAGACCGAGGCTGCCGCCGAGTCCGAGGCCGCCACTGACACTGGGTCCGACACCGAGTCCGAGACCGCGTCCGACGAGAGCTCCGCCGACGACGGTGAGGGTGGCGGCAACGGCCGTCGTCGTCGCCGCCGTGGCGGCCGTCGTCGTCGCAAGGGCGCCAACGGTGATGACGGCTCCGACGTCGACTCCGAGAGCAAGTCCGAGGACGCCGAGGCCGAGAACGACGAGACCGGCAAGGACTCCGACGCCGAGCAGCAGGGCGAGGGCGGCACGTCCCGTCGTCGTCGCCGCCGCCGTCGGGCCGGCGAGGCCTCGGGCGACGGCGGGGACGACCCGGAGAACACCGTCACCAAGGTCCGTCAGAGCCGCACCGGCGACGACCAGATCACCGCGCTGGCGGGTTCGACCCGTCTGGAGGCCAAGAAGCAGCGCCGCCGTGAGGGCCGCGAGGCCGGTCGCCGTCGTGCCCCGATCGTGAGCGAGGCCGAGTTCCTGGCTCGCCGCGAGTCGGTCGAGCGGGTCATGGTGATCCGCGAGCGCGAGGACCTGACCCAGATCGCCGTCCTCGAGGACAAGGTGCTCGTGGAGCACTACGTCGCCCGCGAGTCGCAGACCAGCCTGATCGGCAACGTCTACCTGGGCCGCGTCCAGAACGTGCTGCCGAGCATGGAGGCCGCGTTCATCGACATCGGCAAGGGCCGCAACGCCGTGCTCTACGCCGGTGAGGTCAACTGGCCCTCGCTCGGCTGGAAGGAGGGCCAGCCCCGCAAGATCGAGTCGGTGCTGACCTCCGGTCAGAAGGTGCTCGTCCAGGTGACGAAGGACCCGGTCGGCCACAAGGGCGCCCGCCTGACCTCGCAGATCTCGCTGGCCGGCCGATTCCTGGTCTACGTGCCCGACGGCACCACCTCCGGCATCTCCCGCAAGCTGCCCGACACCGAGCGCAACCGCCTCAAGACCCTCCTGAAGGAGATCGTCCCCGACACGGCCGGCGTGATCGTACGCACCGCCGCGGAGGGTGCCGCAGAGGACGAGCTGACTCGCGACGTCGAGCGCCTCAAGGCCCGCTGGGAAGACATCGAGAAGAAGGCCGGCGGCAACGGCCCGCAGCTTCTCTACGGCGAGCCCGACCTCACCTTGAAGGTCGTCCGCGACCTGTTCACCGAGGACTTCGCCAAGCTGGTCATCGCCGGCGACTCGTCGTGGGAGACCGTCAAGGACTACGTCCAGTCGGTGGCTCCCGACCTCGAGGAGCGGGTGGAGAAGTACGACGGCGACGTCGACGCCTTCGCTGCTTACCGGATCGACGAGCAGATCGCGAAGGGCCTGGACCGCAAGGTCTGGCTGCCCTCGGGTGGATCACTGATCATCGACCGCACCGAGGCGATGACCGTCGTCGACGTCAACACCGGCAAGTTCACCGGCTCCGGGGGCAACCTGGAGGAGACGGTCACCAAGAACAACCTCGAGGCTGCCGAGGAGATGGTCCGCCAGCTCCGGCTGCGCGACATCGGCGGCATCATCGTCGTCGACTTCATCGACATGGTCCTCGAGTCCAACCGTGACCTGGTGCTCCGTCGCCTGGTCGAGTGCCTGGGCCGCGACCGGACCCGTCACCAGGTCGCCGAGGTCACCTCGCTGGGCCTGGTGCAGATGACCCGTAAGCGGATCGGCACCGGCCTGCTCGAGGCCTTCTCCGAGAACTGTGAGGCCTGCGCCGGCCGTGGTCTCGTGATCCACGAGCACCCGGTCGAGGCCGGCAAGTCCTCCGGCGTCGCGCCCGACGAGCCGCGCTCGCGTCGTCGCGGCGGTCGAGGCGCCAAGGGCAAGGGCAAGGACGAGGCGGGCAACGAGTCTCGTACGGAGGCCGCGGAGGAGTCCGCCAAGGCGCCCTCGCCCGCCGAGTTCGCCGCCATGGCCAAGCAGAGCGAGGCCGCTGCTGCGGTCGCCGAGTCTGCCGAGGCCACGCCCGAGGTGGAGACCGTCGAGCCCGCCGCGGTGGTCGAGCCTGCCGAGACCCCCAAGGTCACGACCCGTACGCGTTCCCGTCGGTCCAGGGCGTCGAAGTCGGACGAGCCTGTGGTGGCCGAGACCGTCGAGGAGGTCGAGCCCACCCCCGAGGCGGCCGAGACCACCCCCGCGGAGGCCGAGCCGCCGAAGGTCACAACCCGTACGCGTTCCCGCCGGTCCAAGGCATCGGCCCCGGCCGAGTCCAAGCCTGAGTCCAAGCCTGAGTCCAAGCCTGAGTCCAAGCCTGAGTCCAAGCCTGAGTCGCCGACCGAGACCCCGGTCGAGCCCGCGGCTGAGCCCGAGGCCCCCAAGGTCACCACTCGGACCCGCACCCGCCGTACCGCGACGACCGGTCGTCCGGTCCTGGCTGCCGTCGTCGGCAGCTCGTCCGTCAAGGAGCCGAAGCCGGAGCCCGTGGCGCCGAAGCCGACGCCCGCCGAGCCGACGCCCGCCGAGCCGACGCCCGCCGAGCCGACGCCCGCCGAGCCGACGCCCGCCGAGCCGGTCGCCGCAGAGCCGGTCGCCGAGGCGCCCGCTCCCGTGGCCCCGGCCGAGCCTGAGGTGACCCAGCCCGAGGCGACCCAGCCCGAGGTCGCCGACGTGGCACCGGTGAAGGCCGAGCCGATCGACTCCAAGCCGAAGGTGGTCACCCGGCAGCGCCGCGGTGCCCGCCGCGAGGTGGTGACCACCGGCGAGGGCGCGGTGATGACCGCGGCCAAGTCCGAGGCACCGGTCGTCAGCAATGGCGCCGCCTCGACCCCGGCTCCCAAGGTCGTGACCCGCACCCGCGGTGGCGCCAGCCGGGACACCAAGCAGTCGGACGACAGCTGACGTAGGCCACGAAGCCCCGGCTCCCGCACCAGCGGCAGCCGGGGCTTCGCCCTTCCCGCCGAGAAGGTAGAAGTGGCGTGCCGAGAAGTGACTTCTGGTGGACGAAAGTAGAGTTTTCGGCGCCCAGAGCTACTGACTCGGCGAGGGCGAGGTGGAGCGACTATCCACGCGAGACGGTCTGACGCCCGAGGCGTTCGACGACTCGCTCGACCTGGCGTCGTACGTAGTCCGGTCTCTGCATCACGTCCTCCCAGACGAAGCGGAGGACGGTCCAGCCGCGCGCGACCAGGTCGGTGTAGCGGCGGATGTCGCGCCGGAACGGCTCCTCTCCGGAGTGGTAGGCCCAGGATTCGCACTCGATGAGTAGCTTCAGGCGGGCATCGACGAGGTCGCCGTACTGCTCCGCACCTGCCTCGCTGAATCCCAGGTCGCCTTGGGGCTCGACGGAGAGACCGGCGATCGGGAGCACGATCGCCCTGGTCACGGACTCGAACGCATTCGCGGCCCGGTGGTCGGCGGCGGTGACGACATCCAGAGCCCGCTGCCGTCCGGTGCGCGGCAACGTCTCGGCTGCGGCGACCAGCTCCTTGCGGGTCAGTCCGGTGACCAGTCCATCGCGCAGCGCCGAGTCGGCAACGCACAGCGCCTCGTCGAACAGGAGCTGCCGGGCGCAGTCCACGACGGTCTGGGCGCGGGAGGTGATCGCGCCTGGGCCGACGGCGTCGCTGGGTAGATCGCGGCGGCGTACGACCACACCTGGTCGCGCCTTGCGCGAGCTGTTGCGCGGCACGGTCACCTCGATCTCGGTGGGCTCATGCTTCAGCGACCAGCCCCACACACGCGCCGCGCTGAGCCCGGAGACGACTCCGCCGAGCGCGAGTGCGGCCGACTTGTCGTCCGGAAGTCCGGGAAGCGCCACCCGGGCGCCGGTGAGAGCGACGAGCCTTCCTGCTGAAAGGGCGGTGTCCAGCTCGTCACGCAGTCCCAGGTCGAGCAGCTCTTTGCGGGTGATTGCCCCGCCACGTATGCGGAGGACGTCTGTCAGGGCAGGGGCGGCGCACACAGTTCACCTCGAGGGTCGACGTTTGGGCAGGTCGGCTGCCGGCATGAGATCAACCTGGTGCATCGATGCACACGGTTCAACCTCAATTCGGCCCCAACCCGCCCAGACCGCACGAACTGTGTGTCAGGCCTCCCAAGCCTCGAGAGTCTTGCGCGCGCCGACCGCGTGCAACGACGCCAGCGCCTCGCCGTACGGCTCGGTGAACTCAGGGGAGTCGACGAGGTCGCCGAAGAGGTCGGGGTCGCGGAGGAAGGCGAGCGGGTCGTCGCGCTGTGCGATCGCGCGGCCCATCACCTCGGACCGGCGCCGGTCGACGATGTCGATCGGCGCGCCCTGCTCGTCGACGCCCTCGGCGTAGCGGGCCCAGGAGGCGACGACGAGCGCCGATCGGCGCACCGAGCCTCCCGAGGCGAGCTGAGCCGAGACGACGGGTACGAGCCACTTGGGGATCCGGTCGGAGCTCTCGGCGCACAGCCGGGCCAGGGTGTCGCGGATGTGGGGGTTGGCGAAGCGGGAGATCAGCTCCCGTTGGTAGGCCGCCAGGTCCACTCCGGGCACCTCGGGCAGGGTCGGGGTGGCCTCCTGCGACATGTAGCCGAGCAGGAAGTCGACGAAGAGCGGGTCGGCGCAGACGTCGTGGGCGTAGCGGTAGCCGGAGAGGTAGCCGAGGTAGCACAGCGCCTGATGGCTGGCGTTCAGCAGCCGCAGCTTCATCAGCTCGTAGGGTTCGACGTCCGGCACCACCTCCACCCCGACCTGCTCGAACGGCGGCCGACCCTGCGGGAAGTGGTCCTCGAGCACCCACTGCGAGAAGGGCTCGCTGACCACCGGCCAGGCGTCCTGGATCCCGAACCGCCAGCCGACCTCCTCGACGTCGGCATCGGTGGTCGCAGGCGTGATCCGGTCCACCATCGAGCTCGGGAAGGCCACCTCGGCTGCGATCCAGTCGCCCAGATCCGGGTCGCGCAGGGACGCGAACGCCGACACCATCGCGCGGGCGACCTCGCCGTTGCCGGCGATGTTGTCGCACGACATCACCGTGAACGGAGCGACCCCGGCGGCACGACGGCGCGCCAGCGCCTCCACCACGTAGCCGAACGCGGTCGTCGGGGCCGCCCCCGGCTGCAGGTCGGCCTGGATCCCGGGGTCGGAGGCGTCGAAGCCACCGGTCGCCTGGTTGACGTGGTAGCCGCCCTCGGTGATGGTCAGCGACACGATCCGGATCCGCGGGTCGGTGAGCAAAGCCAGCACGGCCTCGGGAGAGTCGGGCGCGAAGAGGTAGTCGATGATCGAGCCGATCACCCGCCCGTGCACGCCCCCGTCCGGGGCCCGCTCGAGGAGCGTGTAGAGGTGGTCCTGGGCGGCGAGCGCGTCCCGCATGCGTACGTCCTGGGGCATCAGCCCCACGCCGACGATGCCCCAGTCGCGGACGCCCGAGGCCAGCAGGTCGTCGACGTAGCGCGCCTGATGGGCGCGGTGGAAGCCACCGACCCCGAGATGCACGATCCCGGGCGTGACGGCGGTCCGGTCGTACGCGGGGACGGCAACGGCTGCGGAGAGCTCGCCGAGCCTGGCCGTCGTGAGTCGCGCCTCGGTCATTTGACCGCCCCCAGGGAGAGTCCCTGGACGAGCTTGTCCTGGGCGGCGAAGCCGGCGATGAGCACGGGCAGCGAGATCAGCGTCGCCCCCGCGGCCAGCTCGGCGAGGTAGGCGTGCTCGGTCTGGATCAGGGTGTTCACGTAGACCGGGCCGGTCTGCGCGGCGACGCTGGTGAGCACCTTGGCGTAGAGCTGCTCGTTCCAGGCGAAGATGAAGCAGATCAGCGAGGTGGCCGCGACGCCCGGCATGGCGATCGGGGCCACGATTCGGGTCAGGATGCGGAATGTGCTGGCGCCGTCGATCGAGGCCGCCTCGATGATGGCCGAAGGCACCTCGACCAGGAACGAGCGCATCATCCAGACCGCGATCGGCAGGTTCATCGCGGTGTAGATCAGGATCAGGATGATCACGTTGTCAGGCATGTTGATGACCTTCGTCGTGAACAGGTAGAGCGGAAGGATGCCCGCGACCATCGGCAGCATCTTGGTCGAGAGGAAGAAGAACATCGCGTCCGACCACCTCCGCACCGGCTTGATCGCCAGGGCGTACGCGGCGGGGATGGCCAGGGCGAGCACCAGCAGCGTCGAGAGCACGCTGGTGATCACGGAGTTGATCAATGCCGGCGTGATCGGGTTCGCCGAGCTGAACAGGCCGGCATAGTTGTCCAGGGTCAGCGGGGCACCCCAGCTTGGCGGATAGGTCTGGGCGTCCTGCGGTGCGTGCAGCGAGGTCAGGACCATGTAGAGGATCGGGATCACGAAGATGATGCCGATCAGCCACGCCGCGAGCGGGATGACGATCTTCGCCACCCGGCGCCGGTTCCATGTACGCATCAGCTCTCCTCCTCGAGCAGGGACGACACCACGCGCAGCGCGAAGGTCGCGATGATCAGCGATCCGATGACCACGACGACGCCGAGGGCCGAGGCGACGCCGTAGTCCTTGGCCGAGTAGAACGTCTCGTAGACGGCGAACGGGACGTTGGTGGAGTTCAGGCCGCCGGTCATCCCCAGGACCGAATCGAAGTTCTGGACGATGAAGATCGTGCCGAGCACGATCGAGAGCTCCAGATAGCGGCGTACGTGGGGGAGCGTCATGTGCACGAACGTCTGCCACCCGTTGCAGCCGTCGATGCTCGCCGCCTCCAGCACCTCCGGATCCTGCGACTGCAGACCGGCGAGCAGGATCAGCATCATGAACGGCGTCCACTGCCAGATCAGCTCGATCTCGATGGCGAGCTTGGGATGGTCGGTGAGGAACGCGATGTTCTGAGCGTCTGGGACCCCGAGCTGACCGAGCACGCCGTCGACCAGGCCGAACCCGGTCATCAGGATGCCGTTGCCCCAGAAGACCGCGGCCGCGATCGGCACGATCAGGAATGGCGCGATCATCATCGTGCGCACCAGGCCGCGGCCGATGAACGCGTGGTTGAGGAGCAGCGCGATCCCGAGGGCGAGCAGGGCGCTGACCCCGACGACGACCACCGTGATCTCGATCGTGTTCAGGACGGCCGTGCGGTAGGCCGGCGTCGTGAACACCGTCTTGAAGTTGTCGAAGCCGGCGAAGCTGCGCTCCGGGGCGTCGGGCTGGGCGCTCCAGCTCATGAACGACATCACCAGCGTCGCGACGAACGGCAGCTGCGTCACCACGATCAGGAAGATCAGCGCCGGCAGCAGAGGCGCGCGCAGCTTCCAGGACTCGCGGCCCCACTTCTTGTACGCCGCGGGCGGTCGCGTCGCCGTCGGCTCGGTCGGCTCCGCAGCTGCGGGAGGTGGTGCGGTCACGGCGGCCATCACTGCTTCTCCTTCTGGACGTCGCCGTAGGCCTGGGCGAGCGACTGGCATCGGTCGAGGGCCGCGTCGGTGGTCTTCGATCCCGAGATGGCGCTCGAGAGCTGCTTGGCGCACTCGGTGCCGAAGTCGGTGAAGCTCGGGACCCCGACGAACTGGATGCCGGTGTAGGGCCGCTTCTGGACCCCGGGGTTGTCGGCCTGGGCGTTCTTGATCGCGTTCATGGTCGGTGTCGCGAAGGAGCCGGCCACCTCGAGGTACTCGGGGTTCTCGTAGGTCGACGCGCGCTTGCCGGCCGGGACGTTGGTCGGGCCGCCGGTGTCGTTCTCGGTGTCGGCCATCACCAGCTCCTCGTACTCCTTGCTGGAGGCCCAGGCGACGAACTCCTTGGCGTCCTCCTGGTGGCGAGAGGCCTTCTGGATCGCCCAGGCCCAGGTGTAGAGCCAGCCCGCGTTCTCGGTCTGGTCGTGCGGGGCGGCGACGTAGCCGACCTTCCCCTTGACCGGCGACTCGGGCGCTTCCAGCGACCCGGCGCCGGAGGTGGCGTCGTACCACATCGCGACCTTGCCCTGCTGCATGGCGTTGAGGCACTGCGGGAAGCTGAAGGTCGCGGCGCCGGCCTCGCCGTGCTCGCGGACCAGGTCGACGTAGAAGTTGGCGGCCTTCTTGAAGCCGCCCTTGTTGACCTGGGCGTCCCAGTCCTCGTCGAACCAGGTGCCGCCCATGGTGTTGACCACGGTCGTGATCGAGGCGAGGTTGTCTCCCCAGCCGGCCAGGCCGCGCAGGCAGATCCCGCGCATGTCCGGCTCGGCATCGTTGATCTTGGCGGCGAAGCCGGCGACCTGGTCCCAGGTCGGCTCGGCCGGCATCTCGAGGCCGTGCTTCTCGAAGAGGTCCTTGCGGTACATCAGGAACGACGACTCGCCGTAGAACGGCTGTCCGTAGACCTTGCCGTTGGCCGAGAGCGCCTCGGTCATGGGGGTGAGGATGTCGTCCTGGTCGAACTCGGGGTCGTTGGCGATGCTCTCCATGTCCGAGATCCAGCCGGCTTCGGCGTAGTAGGGGATCTCGAAGTTGGACAGCGTCGCCACGTCGTAGATCCCGGACTGGTTGGCGAACTCGGTGCTGGCGGTGTCGCGCATGTCCTGCTCGACCTTGACCACGAAGTTCACCTCGATCCCGGTCTCCTCCGTGAAGTGCTCCGCGGTGAGCTCCTGGAGCTCGAGCATCTGTGGGTTGTTGACCATCAGCACCGTGATGCTGTGCTCGCCCGCGCTCGTGCCGCCGGCGCCGAGCCCGCCCGTCCCGCAGGCCGTCAACAAGACCGTGGCCAGTGAGAGCGCTATGAGCGCTGCGGAGGTCCGTCTCCGTGCCCGCATCTTCTGCCTCCTCGCAGTGTGACTGTCGTCACCGACCACGATGGCGCAATTTCGGCCGGACCCCCTAGCCCGGTCGACGTGCCCGGAGGGCCCGGTTGCTGCCCGATCTCGGGCCCATCTCTCGGGCCCTCAGGCCCGGACGACCCTCGGCCCGAGCGCCGCGAACCGGCGTGCCTCGGAGGCCGAGAGCTCGGTGCCGGTGATGAGCAGCTCGAAGTCGCGTACGCCCGCGAAGCGGCACAGGCTGGAGGCCCCGAACTTGGTGTGGGCGCCGAAGAAGATCCGGCGGCGGGAGCGCTCGATGGCGGCACGCTTGACCGCGGCCACCGACGGGTCCTGAGTGGTGAGGCCCTGCTCCCGGGAGATCCCGTTGGCGCCGATGTAGGCCAGGTCGATCACCAGGTCGGCCAGCATCCGGGTCGCCCACTGGTCGACGACGCCGCGGGTGATGGTGCGGACGCGCCCGCCCAGGACGATCACGGTGAGGTCCGGGTCGGCGGAGAGTCGCGTGGCCACCGGCAGTGACGGGGTGATGATCGTCGCCGGTCCTTGGCCGAAGAGCTCCTCGGCCAGGAACTGCGGCATGGTGCCCTCGTCGATGTAGATCGTCTCCGCGCCGCGCCGGTGCTGGAGGGCGGCCCGCGCGATCCGGTGCTTCTCGTCGACGTCGCGGCCCGCCCGGAACTCGAGCGAGGTCTCGAAGCTGCCGCTCTCCAGGGCGACCGCACCGCCGTAGACCCGCTCCACGACGCCGCGGTCGGCGAGCACCTTGAGGTCGCGCCGGATCGTCTCGACGCTCACCCCGAGATCGGGGGCGAGGTCGGTGACGGACACTCGCCCGGCCGCGCGTGCGCGCGCAAGGATCTCCTCCTGCCTGGCCTGGTTCGTGTGCGCCGGTTCGGTCGGTGTCATGAGCGCATCATGCCCGCAATCCTGCCCGGTTCGCAGAGGACCGGGTCGAACCGGGCGCCCGGTTGGCCAGATCGTGGCCCTCGGGTGCACAATGTTCCCGGCATCGTCCAAGCGGACGGTGTCGCGGCGTTTTGCGGCTACCTGGCCGCGTACGTAAGATTGAATCTCGGCGTGCGCAGTGCGCCGTTCCTGCAGGCATCTGCTGGCACCTATCGCTTCGGGGTCCGGTCTGCTTTGCCGCGGGGCGACACAAGACTTTGAGTTCGGAGCAATGAAGGAGACCGCGGTGTACGCGATCGTGAAGGCTGGCAGCAAGCAGCAGAAGGTCGTTGTCGGCGACGTCATCGAGATCGACCGCCTCGACGGCGAGGCCGGTGGTGCGATCTCGCTGCCCGTGGTCATGCTCGTCGACGGTGAGACCGTCACCACGACCGGCCTCGACAAGGCCTCTGTCGCTGCTGAGATCGTCGGTGCCTCCAAGGGCCCGAAGATCATCATCCAGAAGTACAAGAACAAGACCGGCTACAAGAAGCGCCAGGGTCACCGTCAGAAGTACACCCAGGTCAAGGTCACCGCGATCAACGCCTGATTCCGGCGTTCTAGAGACACCTAAAGGACTGAGAAGATGGCACACAAGAAGGGTGCAGCAAGCACCAAGAACGGTCGCGACTCCAACGCCCAGCGCCTCGGTGTGAAGCGTTTCGGTGGCCAGGTCGTCGGCGCCGGCGAGATCATCGTCCGCCAGCGTGGCACCCACTTCCACCCCGGCACCAACGTCGGCCGTGGCGGTGACGACACCCTGTTCGCCCTGCAGCCGGGCGCGGTCGAGTTCGGCAAGCGCCGCGGCCGCCGGGTGATCAACATCGTCCCGGCTGACGCCTGAGCCACGCCTTTCGAAGGGCCCTCCCCGCAAGGGGGAGGGCCCTTCGGCGTCTTCGGGTGTTCCTTCGTCAAGGTATGCAGACGAAGGAACACATCCCGTGCGGAGCTCCGCTGGGGATGTACGCCTTGACCTGCATACCTTGACGACGGATCAGAGGTCGGCCGCGCGCTCGGCGATCGCTTCGAAGACCTGCTGCGAGAGCTCCCAGCGGGTCCCGGCACGGGGCCAGTGGAGCGCGATGTCGGTGATCCCGATCTCGGCGTAGGCGCTGGCGAGGTCCTCGAACGCGTCCGCAGACTCGGTCCACGGCTCGTCGGTGAACCCGGACATGAAGAGCTTCGGCATCGCGGCGTAGTCCCGACCGGCCTTCTCGCAGGCCTCACGGAGCATGTCGAGCCGTTGGGCGACGTACGCCTTCGGGTCCTCGCCACCCGGGTTGGCGATCCAGCCGTCACCGACCTCGGCGGCGAGCCGGATCCCGCGGGGGCCGTTGCCGGCCAGCCACAGCGGCGTACGAGGCTGCTGGACCTGGCCAGGGGAGACGGTGACCTCTCGGGTCTGCCAGTGCTCGCCGTCGATCGTGACCGGCGACTCGCGCAGCAGCCGGTCTACGGTGCGGGTCCACTCCGCGAACCGGTCGGCGCGCTCGCGAGGCGTGAACTCCAGCCCGAGCACGTCTCCGTCTGAGGTGTGGTCGTCGCCGCCGGCGCCGATGCCGATCGTCACGCGCCCACCCGAGATGCGGTCCAGGCTGCGGATCGCCGCGGCGGTCGGGATCGGCGTACGGAAGTTGGGGGTGGTCACCAGCGTCCCGAGCCGGATCGTCGAGGTGAGGGCCGCGGCGGCCGCCATCGACGTGAACGCCTCCTCCCACGGGCTGTGCCCACGCCAGGCCAGATGGTCATAGACCCAGGCCGTCTCGAACCCGAGCTGCTCGGCCTGAACCCATCGCTCGCCCATCGCCGGCCAGTCCTCGATCGGCCACATCACTGTTCCTACTCGCATGGCGTCAAACCTACCCAGGCCGAGTCGGCGCATCCGACCCCTCTCGCCGTCCTCCTCGAAGCCCTCGAAGACCTGGGGCTGCGCCAGGGCGGCGATCTCCAGCTCGTAGAAGTCGAGCGGGGCGGTGCACAG